>NZ_AFAL01001082.1 GCF_000193225.1 Verminephrobacter aporrectodeae subsp. tuberculatae At4
GCTTGCGTGGTGAATGTGCGTTGGATGGGGCACGGGCGCCTATCCCTTGCGGGCAGGGGACGCGATGGGGGGTGATTCCGATGGGCTAGAGCCTGTTCGCGGTCTTGTCCGCAGGCGCGCGCGTTGTCCCCCTTCTGGCGGCGTGCGCCAGGCGGCCATCCCCCCGACATGCAGGGGAGCGGCGATGCAGCCCGGACCATGGGCTGGCGTGCGCAGCAATCCCCGGGGAAAGCCCCGCGAACGGTTTCTTGGTGCCTTGAACCCCTGCCGATCAGAGTCGG
>NZ_AFAL01001081.1 GCF_000193225.1 Verminephrobacter aporrectodeae subsp. tuberculatae At4
CGGGACGCGTCCGCCGACGACCTGCTCGACGCGCTGAAACACGCCGCCGCCATCGCGCCGGACGCGCTCGCCGCGCTCGAGCGGGCCCTGCGCCAGGCCCCGGTGGCCGCCTGGACGGACGCCGCCGCGCGCGTTTTGCCTTGGGCCTTGCGCTGCGCTGCCATCGGTGCCGAACCCTCACCGCGAAGCAATGTGTTCCGCTGCTACG
>NZ_AFAL01001080.1 GCF_000193225.1 Verminephrobacter aporrectodeae subsp. tuberculatae At4
TCGTTGGCCGCGGTGTTGCCTGCCGGGATTGTCAGCCGCCACAGAGGAACGGCATCAGCCGGGGCGCTCTGTCCAAGCGAGCTGCACTGGGAGTCAATGCTGTCACCGTTGATCCGCAGGTAGAGCTCGCAGGTTTGCGCCGTGCCGCCGGGGTTGGAGGGTACGCTGGCGCCGTTGGTGCGCGGGCCGATGCTGTAAAGACGTCCGCCAATAAAAAACGTCCCGGCGGTAAAGTCCAAGCTGCGGCTTGCGCTGCTGCTCTTGGATACCGACAGGCCGTTCTTCCACCCCCGGTTATAGAAAATCACCTCCCCCCGCTGCACACGAGG
>NZ_AFAL01001079.1 GCF_000193225.1 Verminephrobacter aporrectodeae subsp. tuberculatae At4
CGCTCGCGCGGGGCAACCCAGTAATCGTATCGCTCATTTTTCACCTTATTGGGCCTATCCCCGCTCGCGCGGGGCAACCCGCCCGGGGACGATTCTGTGCTCATCCCGCACGGGCCTATCCCCGCTCGCGCGGGGCAACCGGGAATTCTATGCATCCCCTTCTTTCCGGACAGGGCCTATCCCCGCTCGCGCGGGGCAACCGCGGCATCCCCGACCTCCCGCTTCGCTTGGCGGGGCCTATCCCCGCTCGCGCGGGGCAACCGGCCGACGTGCTCGATGCTGTGCGCCGCGCCAGGGCCTATCCCCGCTCGCGCGGGGCAACCACACCTCGATTGATGCCTCCGAAGAGCCACCCGGGCCTATCCCCGCTCGCGCGGGGCAACCTTGTTTTTTTGTAACTACTCACCG
>NZ_AFAL01001078.1 GCF_000193225.1 Verminephrobacter aporrectodeae subsp. tuberculatae At4
GGTCGATCCCACTGCCGCTTGCGTGCTGTCCTGGACGCCGTCTCCGTTGCCGTCGCCGGTGACGGGGGCTGCGCCAGAGGGGCCGGAGATACCGGGGGTCGGGTCTTCGATGCTGTCGGGAATGCTGTCGCCGTCCGTGTCCTTGGTGTCCTTGGGCGCCGGGCCTTCCGGGGGCGATGGGCTCGGGGCCGGACCCGGACTTGGAGCCGGGCTCGGTGGCGCGGGGGTGCGGTTGTCCACCGGCATGGCCGCGAAACTGGCCGCGTCGTTGCCGGCCGCGTCCTGTATGGCGTTGGCATCGTTGCCGGTTGTCGGGTCGGTATAGGCGATGGTCATTGCCTGGCCGTTGGTGACAGCGGTGGCCAGCGTCAGGCGCACGGTCTTTTCCTGCGCGTGCACTGCGATGGCGGTGACGGCGGTGAGCACGTTATC
>NZ_AFAL01001077.1 GCF_000193225.1 Verminephrobacter aporrectodeae subsp. tuberculatae At4
CGCCGTGCTCGCGGCACCAGGCGCTCTTGCTCACTTCGCTCATCGCCGCCGTGGTGATCACCGCCGCCAGCCGGGCGGGCGCAGTCCAGGCTCGCCGGGCGGGCCTGGACTGCGCATCTTTGCGCCAACGATCCAGCGTTTCCGCTGCAACGCCAACTTCCTGCGCAACCGCTTGCAGTGCTGCGCTGTGCGGCGGCAGCAATCTTGCCACCGCCTTGTCCTTGAATGCTTGTCCGTATCGAGCCATTTTTGTCCTTCATCGCCGCCCCCAGTTCTTGGTTCTATGGAGACAACAACTATTCTGACGCAGGGGGGTCGGACAGCACGATTGCCCTGCCCACGAAATAGCCAATACCCCTACTTTTACACTGGTTATTTTTCTTGCTCTGTGCTTAAAAATGAGACTTAAGTGACAATGATTGCGCGAAGCTGACTACGATTGCTTTTCATCCACTCCCCAAAGAGGTTTGACATGGTCCGCACTCTCTCCGATACACGCACCGCCAAGTACCAGCGAGGTCAAGCTATGGCCGAAGGCCTTTGCGATTTCGTCAATGGCGGCGTTGTGTCAAGTTGTGCCCGGCGTGGCCTGCGGCCAGAGCAGGACACCTTTGCGCGCGGCAATCTGCGCGTGGCACGCTTTGGTGTCGTAGGCGCCATCGCCGCCGACGATGTCAATCGGTGTT
>NZ_AFAL01001076.1 GCF_000193225.1 Verminephrobacter aporrectodeae subsp. tuberculatae At4
CGAAGCCCAGCGCGCCGCCGCCTGCGTGCTGGCGCACGTGGTCGCCGGCCGCACCCCGGTGGCGCTGGCGGCCAACGACCGCGCCCTCACGCGCCGCATCGCCGCGCACCTGGCCGGCTGCGGCGTCGCGCTGCGCGACGAGAGCGGGTGGACGCTTTCCACCACGCGGGCCGCTGCGCAGCTGATGGCGACGCTCAGGGCCTGCGCCCGGGACGCGTCCGCCGACG
>NZ_AFAL01001075.1 GCF_000193225.1 Verminephrobacter aporrectodeae subsp. tuberculatae At4
GAGGATTGAGCGCTTGGCATGTTCATCGCGGCGCCAGCAACCGCAGGGGCGGGGAGCGGGTGCTACACGATCAGCAGTGCCCGAAAGTCGTTCACATTGGTGTGCGTGGGGCCGGTGACCAGCAGGTCGTCGAGTTGCGCGAAGAAGCCCCAGGAGTCGTTGCCCGCCAGATGCGCGTCGATGTGCAGCCCCGCGCTGCGCGCGCGCGCCAGCGTGTCGGGGCAGACAAGGGCCCCGGCGTTGTCCTGGCTGCCGTCGATTCCGTCGGTGTCCGCCGCCAGCGCCCACACGGCGGGCGCGCCCTGCAGCGCCTGCGCGAGTCCCAGGCAGAACTCGCCGGCCCTGCCGCCGCGTCCGCGCGGCAGGCCGGGCGCGCGCGCACGCACCGTGACGGTGGTCTCTCCTCCCGACAGGATCACGCAGGGCGCGGCAAACGGCTGGCCGCGCCGCGCGACCGAGCGCGCGAGCGCCGCGT
>NZ_AFAL01001074.1 GCF_000193225.1 Verminephrobacter aporrectodeae subsp. tuberculatae At4
CCGGGGCACGCTGCTCGCCCCCAAGCGCCGCCGGGCGCCGGCCGCACACCCGGCCCCGGATGTGGCGCCGAAACGCAACCGGCAGGCTGCCCGGTGACCACCCCCATGCGCTGGCCCGTCGAGACCCTGTGCGCAGCGGTGTCACCGCTGCTGCCGGGCTTTGCCGTCGAAGTGCTGCCCAGCGTCGATTCGACGAACACCGAGCTCATGCGCCGTGCGCGCGCCGGCCGCTGCGCGCCCAGCCTGCTCGTGGCCGAACGGCAGACTGCCGGGCGCGGGCGGCTGGGGCGCGTGTGGCACAGCGACGC
>NZ_AFAL01001073.1 GCF_000193225.1 Verminephrobacter aporrectodeae subsp. tuberculatae At4
GCCGTGCGATCAGTTCGGGTGCGTATTGCACGCGCGCGTTCTGCGCGTAGCCGTAGCGCAGCTGCCATTGCGCGGGTTGCGCGCGCCCCTTCGTGTAGGTGATTTTTACCGGGCGGCCGTAGATGTCGAGCTCGGTCCGTTTGCCGCTGACCGGCTGGCCTTGCGGGTCCAGTTGGGTCACTTCGGTTATCCGGCCCATGGCGTCGTATTGGTAGCGCTCGTTGCTCGGTCCGCAGCTGGCGCAGCCTGCGCCGCGCACCTCCAGCAGGCGCCATTGCATGGCAATGATTCCGTGCCGGTAGGTGGTTTTTTGTCCCTGGCTATTCGTCAGCACGGTTTGTCTGGG
>NZ_AFAL01001072.1 GCF_000193225.1 Verminephrobacter aporrectodeae subsp. tuberculatae At4
AGTAGGTAGCTCAGAAAGCTCCCATCGTCCCACGGGCCAAGCTGCCCTCGTTCACTGCCGAGTAGGTAGCTCAGAAAATAACGCCCTTGCCGGTCACCGAGTACGGGTCGTTCACTGCCGAGTAGGTAGCTCAGAAAAGGTGCGCCGCCGGAACGGCGCGCAGCTGCAGGTTCACTGCCGAGTAGGTAGCTCAGAAAATCTCAAAAAATCTCAAGCCACCAGGACGTGATCGACGTGGCGTTCACTGCCGAGTAGGTAGCTCAGAAAAGCACGATGCGTTCACGCAGATGTTCGTCATCTGTTCACTGCCGAGTAGGTAGCTCAGAAAGGAGAGATCGACGAAGGCGTCGATGTCGGCGAGTTCACTGCCGAGTAGGTAGCTCAGAAATACCTACCGAAAGAGAAAGAGGTGCGCAATGAGTTCACTGCCGAGTAGGTAGCTCAGAAAACATTATTCACTTCGAAATGGGCTGGCTGGTGGGTATTTCGGCGAGCGTGACCGCCCATTTCGGCATCGTGACCGATTTGAGCGCTGGGTCTGGGGTTACGCGGTTGGGATTGTAGAGAGGGGTATGGATTGACTGGTTGATGCCTCCTTGTCGGGTGTTGCAGGTCACGATACCTGAGTATCGTTCGAGTTTTTTCTTGTGTTTTTCTATTTTTTGTGCTTGGACTCTG
>NZ_AFAL01001071.1 GCF_000193225.1 Verminephrobacter aporrectodeae subsp. tuberculatae At4
GACGTCGCGGACGGCCCGGACGCTGCCATCGACGCGCACCGTAAAAGCCTCCGTGGCCGGCTTGTTGGTCGCGTCCAGGTTGTTCTCGTCCTGGAAACTGAGCACCAGCTGGTCGCCGTTGACCCTGGGGCGCCGCGCCTCGTCGCTGGTGATCAGCACCGGGGCCGCGCCGTCCATGTCCGTGCGCACCACCGTGGTCGGGAAACTGAGCAGGCGGTTGCCGGCTGCGTCCTGTATGGCACTCTCGTTGGTGGGCGTGCTGTCCCGGTAGGAAACGGTCACGGTCTGACCCTGCCGCGGGGCGGTGCTCAGTTCCAGGATAAGGAGTTTTCTGCTTCCATAGAACGTGGTCGTGGCGGTGACGGCTTGGCCATCGACGAGCACCGTGAAATCACTGCCGTTCGGGTAGCTCCGGCTCAGGTCGCTCGCGGCGTAGAACCGGAGGAACAAGTCATTCCCGTTGACTCTGGGGGCATTGATACCGGTGGTGATCAGCTCCGGGGGGGTGTTGTTCGTCACCGCCCGGTCGCTGAAGTGCACTGCGTCGTTGCCCGCTGCGTCCTGCACCACGGC
>NZ_AFAL01001070.1 GCF_000193225.1 Verminephrobacter aporrectodeae subsp. tuberculatae At4
TGTGACACAGTAAGAATAGCTACCACCACCGACTTCCAGTACAACGTCGACACCTCCGTCTCCGGCACGCGCCCCACCGCCACCATCGTGCTGGCCGACACCAGCCTCACGCTGGGCGAGACCACCACCGTGACCATCGCCTTCAGCGAGCACGTCAACGGCTTCGACGCCACCGACGTCAACCTCACGGACGCCAACGGCACGCTCGGCGCGCTCACGGCCAACGCCGACGGAAAAACCTGGACCGCCACCTTCACGCCCACGGGAGACACCCAGGACGCGACCAACACCATCAGCGTGAACCTGGCCGGCGTGACGAACGACACCGGCCGCACCGGCGCAGGCAACGCCACCAGTTCCAACTACACCGTGGACACCACCCGCCCCACGGCCACCATC
>NZ_AFAL01001069.1 GCF_000193225.1 Verminephrobacter aporrectodeae subsp. tuberculatae At4
CAGGCGCTGGCGGGGCTCAAGCTGGGCCAGGCAGCGGCCCCGCGCGCACCGCAGCCGCAGGGGGAAGTGCCGCGCAGCAGTGCGCCGGCAAGCAGCGCAGGGCCCGCACCGGCCCCCGCGGACCCGTGCTACCGCGCCTGGACCTTTGGCGCGCTGCCCGAGATCATGGAGATCAAAAAGGGCGGTCAGACGCTGATCGGCTTTCCCGCGCTCATCGCCGGCGACGACTTTGTCCGCATCGAGGTCTTCGACGAGCCGCAGGCGGCCGCAGCCAAGCACCGCGCGGGACTGCGCCGCCTGTTCGCGCTGCAGATCCGGGACGCGCTCAGGCAGCTCGAAAAAAACCTCCCCGACCTGCAGAAAATGGCCGTGGCCTACATGCTGCTGGGCACGCAGGAGGCGCTGCGCGCCCAGATCATCGA
>NZ_AFAL01001068.1 GCF_000193225.1 Verminephrobacter aporrectodeae subsp. tuberculatae At4
CTGGCGCAGCTGCTCGCGCGGGACCGGGCTTTGGTACCACCGGGCCTCGGCCAGGCCGCGCTCGATCGCCCGCCTCGCGTTCGCCCCCGTGAGCGAGTAGTCCAGGTCCGGATGGGGCGCAAGGGCCTCGGCGCAAGCGGTGTTCGGGTTCATGTTTTCAGACCTTTGAAGAAGTGCATTCTTGCAATTGCCGCAGCCAATGCCGGTGGTAGTCCGCAATACCGGGCAGCGGCACCGGGGCGACGGGCTCCAGGCGCGCGGCGTGCCTGGCGTGCGCGCGCTGCACCAGGCACCAGGCGCCCCGGGCCGTGCCTTCGACGGCGTCAACGCTGGCATGGCAGCGGGCACCGGGCAGCAGCGCCTGCAACGCCAGCAGGTAGTTGCGGTTGTGCGCGAGCGGGCCTTCGACGATCACCGTGTGCTGCGCTGCGCTGCGCGCGCCCCAGAGCGCGTGGATCAACCAGCAGCTCATCTGCGCGCAATACAGGGCCGCGAGCGCAGCGCGCTGGCGCGCGCTGAGCGCGTCGGCCAGCGGCGCCGGCAGCGGTCGGTC
>NZ_AFAL01001067.1 GCF_000193225.1 Verminephrobacter aporrectodeae subsp. tuberculatae At4
TGACGCGCAGGAGTTCGCGGACCAGGATGTGATCAACAACACCGCGGGCCCGGTATTCGTGAAAGACTACCCCGGAATCGAAGGCAATAAGCTGACGCTCGCTTATACCGGGGGGGACTTGAACAGCCACAGCACTCCGAGCAGCACAGCCTTTGCGGTGTTCGTCAATGACGAACCCAAGGCCATCAGCAGTGTGGATGTGATTGAGCGCTGGTTCAATGGCTATGGGCTTGTCACTCTGTATCTCGACCGCCCCGTAGCCGGGGGTGATACAGTGACCATCAGCTACACCAAGCCCAAGACCGGTGCCGTGCTGCAGGACACGGCAGGCAACGCCGCAGCCAACTTCAGCAACCAGAGCGTGGCCAACCAGACACCACCGGCCCCGGTGTTCATCAGCGCCACGGTCAATGGCACCGAGTTGGTGCTCACCTATAGCAAACAGAGCAACCTGGACGAGGCCGCGCTGGATGGCTCTGCAGGCTTTTCGGTGGTGAGTAGCCCCGCGGGTACGGCCATTGCCGTCAACAGCGCCCGCGTAAACGCAGCGACCAAGACCATCACCCTGACGCTTGGCCGCACCGTGACCGATGGTGAAACAGTGAACGTCAGCTACAGCGGCCACGTGGTGCAGGACAAGGCAGGCAACGACGCCGCCGACTTCCACGACCAGAGCGTGACCAACCTCACAGACACCACGGCCCCGGTGTTCAGCAGCGCCACGGTCCATGACGCCCAGTTGGTGCTCACCTATACCGACCGCAACAATCTAAACGAGGCCCCGCTGACAGGCTCTGCAGGCTTTACGGTAAGCAGCGACACGGGCACACCCATTACCGTCAAAAGCGCCAGCGTGAACGCGGCGGCCAAGACCGTCACCCTGACGCTTGACCACGCCGTGGCCAACGGTGAAACGGTGACCGTCAACTACACCAAACCCACGCCGCCCGGCAACGTGGTGCAGGACACGAAAGGCAACGACGCAGCCGATTTCAGCAACCAAAGCGTGACCAACCTCACACCAGACAGCACGGCCCCGGTGTTCAGCAGCGCCACGGTCAAGGACGCCCTGCTGGTGCTCACCTATACCGAACGCAACAGTCTGGACGGGGCCGCGCTGACAGGCTCCGCAGGCTTTACGGTAAGCAGCGCCACGGATCCGCCCATTACCGTCAACAGCGCCAGCGTGGACGCGGCGGCCAAGACCGTCACCCTGACGCTTGACCGCGCCGTGGCCAACGGTGAGGCGGTGAGCGTCAGCTACGTCAGGCCCCCGGCCGGCAACGGGGTGCAGGACAAGGAAGGCAACGACGCAGCCAACCTCAACGGCGAGCACGTGACCAACCTCACACCAGACACCACGGCCCCGGTGTTCCGCAGCGCCACGGTCGATCGCGCCAGTCTGGTGCTCACCTATACCGAACGCAACGACCTGGACGGGACCGCGCTGGATGGCTCCGCAGGCTTTGCGGTGGTGAGCAGCACCACCCATTACCGTCAACAGCGTCAGCGTGGACGCGAAGGCCAAGACCGTCACCCTGGCGCTTGGCCGCGCCGTGACCGACGGTGAGGTGGTGAGCGTCAGCTACACCAAGCCCACGACGACCGGCCACGTGGTGCAAGACGACACAGGCAACGACGCAGCCGACTTCAGCAAACAGAGCGTGACCAACCTCACAGACACCACGGCCCCGG
>NZ_AFAL01001066.1 GCF_000193225.1 Verminephrobacter aporrectodeae subsp. tuberculatae At4
GCAGCGTGCGCGCCAGGCCGGGCCACAGGCCGTCGGTGTAGCCGTTGGTGGCGAGCAGCAGCTGCTGCGCCTGCACGCGCGCGCCCTGCGCCGTGCGGGCTGTCCAGCGCCGGCCCTGGCGCTCCAGGTGCACCACCGGCGAGCCGCCGTGCACCTGCACGCCCAGCGCCTGGGCTGCGCGCACCAGGCCGCGCACATAGGCCAGCGGCTGGACGCTGCCGGCGCGCCCGTCGAGCCAGCCGCCGGCAAAGGCCGGCGTTCCCGTGCGCGCGGCCACGGCGGCGCGGTCGAGCAGTTCCACGCG
>NZ_AFAL01001065.1 GCF_000193225.1 Verminephrobacter aporrectodeae subsp. tuberculatae At4
GGGTCCTGTATGCCGTTGTTGCCCGGCGTGTTGTCCTGGTAGGCGACGGTCACTCTTTGACCGGATTCCACGGAGGTGCTCAGGGTCAGCAGGACGGCCTTGGACATTCCACCCATGGTGACTTCGGTGACGGTTTTGGCTACGCCGTCCACGAACACCGTGAAGTCCTCCTTGGCGGGTCCGTTGCTGTCGTCCAGGGAGGGGCTCGCGTCGCTGAAATGGAGCACCAGATAGATGCCGTCGGTGATCTTGGGGCGATCGTTTCCGGTAGTAATCAGCTGCGGGGCCGCGGTGTCCCTTGTGTCGTTGACCACGTCCCGGTCGCTGAAGTTCTCCGCGGCGTTGCCGGCGGCGTCCTGAACCCTATTGCCGGTCGCCGGTTTGGCGTAGCTGACGCGCACCAGTTCGCCGTAGACCACGGCGCGGCTGAGCGTGAGCGTGACGGTCTTGGCCGCCCCGTTGACCACGGCGCTGTTGACGGGGATGGTTGTTGCCCCCGTGTCCACCGTGAGGCTTTCGACCGTAAAGCCTGCG
>NZ_AFAL01001064.1 GCF_000193225.1 Verminephrobacter aporrectodeae subsp. tuberculatae At4
CGAAACGGTGGACCGCGCGCTCGCGCAGCCGGCCCTGCGCCGCTACCTCGGGCGCCTGATGCACGAGGAGATCGAGCCCACGCTGCCCGCGCTCGCCGGCCTGGACGTCGCCGCCTACCGCGCGCGCCTGTTGGAGCGCTTCGCCAACCCCGCGCTCGCGCACCGCACGGCGCAGATCGCCATGGACGGCTCGCAGAAACTGCCGCAGCGCCTGCTCGCCGCGGTGCGCGAGCGGCTCGCCGCCGGGGCGCCGATCGGGCTGCTCGCGCTCGCCGTGGCCGCCTGGCTACAGCACCTGCGCGGCCGCGACGAACACGGCCAGGGCTACGCCATCCACGACCCGCTCGCCGACGCGCTGGCGCAGCAGCAGGCGCTCGCCGACGCCGCCGCCGATACGGGCGGCGACCCCGCGCAG
>NZ_AFAL01001063.1 GCF_000193225.1 Verminephrobacter aporrectodeae subsp. tuberculatae At4
CACTGCTTCTTGAATGACGTTTTTGTAGCTTCGCATGCCCTCTCCCGTTGCCGTTTATTTAGCCGCATTCGAACGCACAGCATATTCAGCCGATAGCTGTTTGAATGAGGCGACAACTATCTTGACACGCGCCGCGATTCGTGTTCGGAACAACCGTCGCCAATTTGACAACACGTGATCAGCATGGAGCGTGTATCACCGATTCGTGTTCGAGAGGCTGAACAGTCAC
>NZ_AFAL01001062.1 GCF_000193225.1 Verminephrobacter aporrectodeae subsp. tuberculatae At4
GGTAGCTCAGAAAATAATCGTCCATGAGTCTGTGCATGCTTTTCAGTTCACTGCCGAGTAGGTAGCTCAGAAAAAGCCGACGCACCTGGTGCGTCAGAGAAACGAGTTCACTGCCGAGTAGGTAGCTCAGAAACGATGAAGCCAGGCCGGGCATGAATCTGATGGGTTCACTGCCGAGTAGGTAGCTCAGAAAGTACCGTAGCTCTGCGTGTACATATTCGACAAGTTCACTGCCGAGTAGGTAGCTCAGAAACAGCCGCAGCGCTGGATCGCACCTGTAGCACGGTTCACTGCCGAGTAGGTAGCTCAGA
>NZ_AFAL01001061.1 GCF_000193225.1 Verminephrobacter aporrectodeae subsp. tuberculatae At4
GTAGGTAGCTCAGAAATGCCATACGATCTTCCGGCCGGCCCGTACCAATGTTCACTGCCGAGTAGGTAGCTCAGAAATCAATTTCTCGCTTAGTTCCCGATGCTTCCGCGTTCACTGCCGAGTAGGTAGCTCAGAAAGGGCGTGGGGCGCCCTGCGGCGCTTTGCAAAAGTTCACTGCCGAGTAGGAAAACCCCTTGAGGGCACCGCGCAAACCG
>NZ_AFAL01001060.1 GCF_000193225.1 Verminephrobacter aporrectodeae subsp. tuberculatae At4
GCGGCTGCGGGCTGTGCGGAATGGAGAGCCTGCCCGAGGCAGTGCGCGCGCCGCCGGTGTTGCGCAGCGCAGCCGCGTTCCCGGCGCAGACCCTGCTCGACGCCCTGCACGCCCTGCGCGGCGGGCTGCAACCCCTGCACGAGGCCACGGGTGCGACGCATGCCGCAGGCTTCGGCGACGCCAGCGGCCAGTTGCTGCTCGTGCGC
>NZ_AFAL01001059.1 GCF_000193225.1 Verminephrobacter aporrectodeae subsp. tuberculatae At4
AGTGCGCAGATCGTCTACCAGTCGCAGTTGGCGGGACAGGTCACGGCCAACCTCAACCAGGCCAACACGGCGCGAGTCATCCTCAACGAGGTGATTTCGAACAACCGCAGTGCACCGGTCTGAACGCCACGGCGCAACAGGTGCTCGACCTCGTGACGCGCTCGGTGCGGCTGGAGGCGTCCATCAACGGGCAGGACGTGGGCGTCGCCGTCGGCGCCAACCGCTGGAGCTACGACACGCGCGCCGTCACAGGTCCTGCCACGCACACCGGCGCCGCACCGGTGTATTCGATAGACAGTT
>NZ_AFAL01001058.1 GCF_000193225.1 Verminephrobacter aporrectodeae subsp. tuberculatae At4
CAACACCACGGACTCCCCCAAGACGGTGGGCTGAGCAGCACCAGCCCTGTGCATTCGTGCACAGGGCCGCACGACTGAACGCCTACAAGGGCGTTGTTGACCTGTGGATGAGTCAGATGGACAACCCTGCGGGTTGCCCATGCAACCAGCCAGAGTCCAAGCACAAAAAATAGAAAAACACAAGGAAAAACTCGAACGATACTCAGGTATCGT
>NZ_AFAL01001057.1 GCF_000193225.1 Verminephrobacter aporrectodeae subsp. tuberculatae At4
AGTACCAGTTCCCCACCGTCAACAGAAGTGGCGAACAACTGTTGCTCACATTCAGCGACACGAGCAATCTGGACGAGAACCACATGCCGGCCGCCAGGGACTTCACGGTGCGCGTGGATGGTGACCTCAGGACGGTCAGCAGTGTGACCATGAATGCAACGGCCAAGATCATCTTCCTGGTGCTGGCTACCCCCGTGGCCGCTGGTCAGCGGGTGACCGTCGCCTACCAGGACAGCACACCCACCGACACCGAGGGCAACGGCATACAGGACACGGCAGGCAATCGCCTGGACAGCTTCCCGGCCACGGAGGCAGTCAATAGCGTATTGGACACGGGTGCCCCGCAGCTGATCACCACCGGCGCCATGCGCCCCACGGCCAGCGGCAACCAACTGGTGCTCAGCTTTAGCGACGCGAACGGCCTGAGCGTGGACCCGGCCCGCAAGCCAGCCACCGGGGACTTTGCGGTGCTCGTCGCTGGCGTCGCGAATGCCGTCACCGCAGTCGCCGTGGACGGAGCGGCCAAGACCATCACACTCACGCTGACCACCGCCGTGACCCCTGGCCAGACCGCGACCGTCGCCTACGCCGACAGCACACCCAACGACATCAGCGCCATACAGGACGCACAAGGCAACCGCCTGACCGGCTTTGCGGCCACGGAGGTGAATACGACACCCGACACCACGCCCCCGGTGTTCAGCAGCGCCGCGGTCAACGGCACCCAACTGGTGCTCACGTACACCGAAGCCAATACCCTGGACCCGGCCGCACTCGCGGGCAGCGCCGGCTTTACGGTGAGCAGCACCACGGGCACGGCCATCACCGTGAGCAGCGCCGTGGTGCATGCGACGAACAAGACCGTCACGCTCACGCTGAGCCGCGCCGTGACCCCGGCTGAGACGGTGAAAGTCAACTACACCAAACCAGCATCCGGCGCCGTGGTGCAGGACGCTGCGGGCAATGACGCAGTGAGCTTCAGCGAGCAGGCGGTGACGAACAACACACCCAGCGGCACGGCGGACACCACGGCCCCGGTGCTTTTGACCACAGGCATCCATCGCCCCGAGCTCCACGGCGGCACCATGTTGGTGATCAGATTCAGCGACACGAGCAATCTGGACGCGGACCCGAACCACGCGCCGGCCATCGGGGACTTTACGGTGCGCGTCAATGGTGCCCTCCGCACCGTCAGCGGTGTGGCTGTGGATGGACCGGGAAAGTACATCCTGCTGGAACTGGCCAATCCCCCCGTGGTCGCTGGTCAGAGCGTGACCGTCGCCTACCAGGACAGCACGTCCACCGACAACAAGGGCATACAGGACATTCACGGCAACCGCTTGACCAGCTTTTCGGCCACGGAGGTGGTGATCGGCGCCACAGCAGACGCCGTGGGCCCGGAACTGATCACCACCGGCACCGCGCGCCCCAAGGTCAACGGCAATCAGCTGGTGCTCAGCTTCATCGACGCACGGTCGCTGGAAGCGAACAACAAGCCAGCCAACGGGGCTTTTGCGGTGCTTGTCAATGGCGTCGCGAACGCCGTCACCAACGTCACCGTCGATGCCCAGGCCAAGACCGTGACGCTGACGCTGACCACGGCGGTCACCCACGGCCAATCGGTCACCGTCGCCTACACCGACCCCACGGGCCGCGACGACATCAACGCGATACAGGATGATTTGGGCAACGACGCGGCCAGCTTTGCGGCCACCGAGGTGCTCAATAACCCCGCAGCAGACACCACGCCCCCGGCGTTCAGCAGCGCCGCGGTCAACGGCAGCCAACTGGTGATCACGTACACCGAAGCGAACACCCTGGACGCGGCAGCACTCGCGGGCAACGCCGGCTTTACCGTGAGCAGCACCACGGGCACGGCCATCACCGT
>NZ_AFAL01001056.1 GCF_000193225.1 Verminephrobacter aporrectodeae subsp. tuberculatae At4
CGCTGGCGGACGGGCGCCACGTGCGGCTCGACGAGCTCGCCACGGTGTCGGACGGCGTCGCCGAGCCGCGCGCGCTGGCGCTGCTCAACGGCCGGCCCGTGGTCGGCTTCGAGATCGCGCGCAGCAAGGGCGCGAGCGAGTTGGAAGTGGGCGCTGCGGTGCAGGTTGCGCTCGCAGAACTGCACATGCAGCACCCGGACCTGCAAATCACCGAGGCCTTCAACTTCGTGCAGCCGGTGCAGGAGGAATACGACGGCTCCATGCACCTGCTGATCGAAGGCGCGATGCTGGCCGTGTTGGTGGTGTGGCTCTTTCTGCGCGACTGGCGCGCCACTTTCGTGTCCGCCGTGGCGCTGCCGTTGTCGGTCATCCCGGCGTTCATCGGCATGCATTTTCTGGGCTTTTCGATCAACGTGGTCACGCTG
>NZ_AFAL01001055.1 GCF_000193225.1 Verminephrobacter aporrectodeae subsp. tuberculatae At4
CCCGATATCAGGCAGGGGGTTGGCCGCGTGGCGCAATGGCCCGCTCAGGAGGGCGGCCTTCGCCATGTGCAGACCCCGCCCCCCGTTTGGTTGGCAGGCGCATGCAAGGGCAGACCGGTTCCACATGCCACGTATCATAACGTGACAAACGGTGAGCTTTATGCCGATCGGGTAAGCCGCTTCGGCGGCAAGTGCCCCCGCAGTGGAATCAACGGGAAGGGTCCCGGCAGGCTGGTCTCAACGCCATCAGATCCCGCCGTGCGCTTACATCCGGCGCTTGTCCGGTGATGCTGCCCTTGGCCTGGCCATCGGTGATCGAGAAGTCCAGCCGCAGCCGTCCGCCTTCGTTCACCATCGTGCCGTCGCAAGGCGCACTGCTCTCAGAACCAGAACCCGCCAGGCGTCCCATCCGGCGCCTGGCCCACGATGGACAGCGGCATCTGCGCTGCGGCGCCGGGTGCGGTGATCACGCCGTCGGCCTTGCCGTCGGCGTCGAACGCTCCGCCGTCGGTGATCGTGAAGTCCAGCCGCAGCCGCCCGCCTTCGTCCACCATCTTGCCGCCGTAAGGGCTGCTCGCCAAGGTTCACCCAGGTGCCGCCGTGGTCTTGCAGCCAGTAG
>NZ_AFAL01001054.1 GCF_000193225.1 Verminephrobacter aporrectodeae subsp. tuberculatae At4
CGGCACGCTGACCCCGGCAAGCAACACCACGGCGCACTACAACGTCATCAGCGTGAACAACCTCAGCGGTGTGACGGACGCGGACGGCAACACCGCCACCGGCCGCTATTTCACGAGCATGCCCTACACCGTTGACACCCAGGCGCCCACGCTGACCCGCATCACGGTCAGCGACAACAACCTGACGGCCGGCGAAACCACCACCGTCACTGCTACCTTCGACGAACAGGTCACAGGCTTCAACAAGAACCACCTGAGCGTTCCCAACGGCACGCTCGGCAACCTGTACAGCATCGACGGCGGCCGGACTTGGACTGGCACGCTGACCCCGACGGCCAACGTCACGGACGCGAGCAACGCCATCAGCGTGAACAACCTCAGCGGCGTGAAAGACTGGGCCGGCAACGCCGCCACGGGCAGTCCGTCCAGCAACAACTATGAGGTCAACGCCACCGACACCGAGGCGCCCGTACTCAGAGGCGCCACGGTCAACGGCAAGCGCCTGGTGCTGAGCTACACCGAAGCGACCACCCTGGACGCCACGCACACGGCGGACAAGGGGGCCTTTGCGGTGCTCGTTGATGGCACGGCGAACGCCGTCACCGCTGTCACCGTGGACGCCACGGCCAAGACCGTGACGCTGACCCTGACGACCGCCGTGACCTCCGGCCAGCGCGTCACCGTCTCCTACACCGACCCGACGACCGGCAACGACGTCAACGTCACGCAGGACGCAGCGGGCAACGACGCGGCCAGCTTCGCCGCCCGGTCGGTGACGAATTACACGCCCTCCACCAACTACCCCGGCAACCCATACGACCGCACGGCGCCCTGGCTGACGCGCATCGATATCGACGACCGCGCCCTCAAGGTTGGCGAGACCGCTACCGTCACCATCACCTTCAGCAAAGCGGTGAGCGGCCTGACCAAGGAGCACCTGAGCGTTCCCAACGGCACGTTGAGCGAACTGAGCAGCGCCGACGGCGGCCGGACCTGGACCGGCACGCTGACCCCGGCGAGCGACACCACGGCGCGCTACAACGTCATCAGCGTGAACAATCTCAGCGGCGTGACGGACGCGGACGGCAACACCGCCACCGGCCACTATTCCACGAGCTGGCCCTACGCCGTGGACACCAAGGCGCCCGCGCTGACCCGCATCACGGTCAGCGACAGCCAGCTCACGGCCGGTAAAACCACCACCGTCACCTTCACCTTCGA
>NZ_AFAL01001053.1 GCF_000193225.1 Verminephrobacter aporrectodeae subsp. tuberculatae At4
TCAGCAGGCTGACGATGGCGTTGATCTTCAGGCGCAGCGTCATCGTGGCAACCCGTCGCCGAAATCGCCGTGCAGCGCGTAGTGGTCCAGGGCCGCGACCATCGCTGCGGCCATCGCCGGGTGCGCCGGATCGTGGCCCGCGCCGTCGATCCAGCGCAGCCAGCTGTGGGGGATGCGCGCGTGCACCGCCCGCGCGCCCTGCGGGTCGCAGATGCGGTCGTCGCGCGCGTGCAGCAGCAGCGTGGGCACCTGCGGCAGAGCGGCCAGGCGATCGGGCAGCGGGGGGGCGTCGAGCCAGCAGCGCTGGAGCAGGTAGTGGCTCTGCACGCGGTAGCGATCGACCAGCGCGTCCAGGCCGGCGCCCTCGGGCTCGGGAGC
>NZ_AFAL01001052.1 GCF_000193225.1 Verminephrobacter aporrectodeae subsp. tuberculatae At4
TGCGCGATGCGCGCGTGCAGCCAGGCGCGGTCCTGCGGCTCCAGGGAGAAGAGCGCGCAGGCGCGAAGCCCTGCGCAGGCGCCTTGCGCATGAAAATCCGACAACGGCCGGCCCGACAGCAGCCACACCTCCAGCGCCCGCTGGATGCGCTGGCTGTCGCCGGGGGCCAGGCGGGCGGCGGTGACCGGGTCCGCGCGCGCCAGCTCGGCGTGC
>NZ_AFAL01001051.1 GCF_000193225.1 Verminephrobacter aporrectodeae subsp. tuberculatae At4
CTCAGACCCTGCTGGTTCTTGAGCGTCGGGTCGGCCCCTTCCTCGAGCAGGCGCTGCACGGCATCGATCGACCCGTAGCGCGCGGCCATCATGAGCGGCGTCGTGCCGTTGGGCGATTCGGCGTCAATGTAGGCGTGGTTTTCCAGCAGCAGGCCGATGATCTCCAGATGCCCGGGCACGGTCCCCGAGGCCGCATAGTGCAGCGCCGCCCAGCCGGTTTTGTTCACGTCCGCGCCGCGTGCCAGCAGGGCCTGGACGGCCTGGACGTTGCCCTTGATCGCGGCCATCATGAGCGGGCTCTCATCCTGTGCGTTGCGCGCCTCCACGTTCACCTGGGGCGCTGCGAGCAAGGCCGCGAAGGCCCGGGGCGCGTTCGCGCGCAGCGCCA
>NZ_AFAL01001050.1 GCF_000193225.1 Verminephrobacter aporrectodeae subsp. tuberculatae At4
GATCGTGCTCGCTTCGGAGACGGTATCTTTCACGTTAACCGCAAGGCTTCGATCCGACAACCGTTCTTGAGCACGTGAAAGAACATTTCGATCTCCCAGCGCGCCCGGTACCAGTCGATCATCCGGGCGGCTTGCTCCAGGGTCTCCACGGGCGTGAAACGAATCTCTCCTTGCGACTCGCCCGCCGTCACCCGGCTCCACAGTTTGTCGTCTTCTCCGAGAACTCGTTTGCTGTGCAGCAACCAGTCCACTGGATTGCCCAAGTCACGTGCTCGCACCATCAGAGCCATGATCTTGGCCTCTTGCCACATGCTCGTGCGGGCTCCTCGTCGTTTTGTGTGGAAACCAGCATGCACAATAGCCGCTGGTAGTGGATGCCAGCGGACAGGGGCTCCTCGTCGTTTCGTGTGGAAACCAACATGCACAATAGCCGCTGGTAGTGGACGCCAGCGGGCAGGTCGCCTCGGGCCTGTCCACAGGTCCACCAAGTTGATGTTGAACATGGGAGTGTCTGATGGGTGTTGAACTGGAAGCGCTGTTCACCAA
>NZ_AFAL01001049.1 GCF_000193225.1 Verminephrobacter aporrectodeae subsp. tuberculatae At4
AGCGGCGCCAGAAACCGGCATTTCGGTTTTGGCGCAACGCCCGCCATACACTATGGGTTATTTCAGGAGCCCGCCATGCATGCTGGGCCTGTGCAGCAGGCAAGAGCCCGTTTCAGTGAGCCGCTTGGGGCTTGGGTCAGGGTTTTCCATGGCCGAACGGCGGCAAGCCCATTTCGTTATACACAGCTCCCCTGAGCCTGAAGCTCGCGACAGAACCTGATGCCAGCGGCAAAGTCAAGAATGCGCTGCATTCCCAGCCAGATGGTCTTGACTCCGGGCTCACCATCGCGCTTTCGCGCAAGAAAGCCCCCCAGCCTGGCAATCAGCCGCACCACCTCGTTGAGCGTGGGCGGCTCCTTGGGCAAC
>NZ_AFAL01001048.1 GCF_000193225.1 Verminephrobacter aporrectodeae subsp. tuberculatae At4
GTGATGGTGGCCGTAGGGTGCATGACGGCGTTCACGAAGTAGCAGGCGCTGGGGGCGAAGTCGGTATTGGCGTAGCCTGCGTCACCGGCGTTGCCCGCGTCGTCGGTTACGCCGGGGAGGTTTACGTAGATGATATTTATCAGGGGGTGGTTGTCGGCCGTGGGCGTCAAGGTGGTCGTCAAGGTGGCCGTCCAGACCGTGCGGTTGGCGTTGGGCGTGAGCGGACTCAACGTGTCGTAGGCAGACCCGAGATTGATGTCGCGGGCATCAAAGCCGTTGACGGGTTCGTTGAAAGTGAAGGTGACGGTGGTGGTCTCGCCCGCAATGAGCGATTTGTTGGCCAGCGTGATCGTGACCGTGGGGCCCATGGTGTCCACGGAGTAGTTGGCGCTGATGGCGCTGCCGGTACCGGCGTTGCCCGCGTCGTCGCGCACACCGGCGAGGTTGACGCGGATGGTATTCGCCCCGGCGCTGGCGTTGGCCGTGGGCGTGAAGGTGGCCGTCCAGGCCGTGCGGTTGGCGTTGGGCGTGAGCGGGCCCAAGCTGCCGTTGGCATTCGAGAGGTTGATGTCGCTGGCATCAAAGCCGGTGACGGGCTCGCTGAAGCGGAAGGTGACTGTTGTGGTTTCACCCGCGGTGAGCAGGCTGTCGGCCAGCGTGATGGTGGTCGTGGGGTCGCTGGTGTCGCGGGTGTCCACGGTGTAGTGGGCGCTGGTGGCAGCACCGGTACCGGCGTTGCCCGCAACGTCGCTTACACCGGCGAAGTTGACGCGGATGGTATTTGCCCCGGCGCTGACGTTGGCCGTGGGCGTGAAGGTGGCCGTCCAGGCCGTGCGGTTGGCGTTGGGTGTGAGCGGGCCCAGCGTGCCATTGGCATTCGAGAGGCCGATGTCGCTGGCATCAAAGCCGGTGACGGGCTCGTTGAAGCGGAAGGTGACTGTTGTGGTTTCACCCGCAGCGAGCGCGGTGTCGGCCAGCGTGATGGTGGCCGTGGGGCGCACGGTGTCCACGGAGTAGTAGGTGCTGTAGGTGCCGTAGGTACCGGCGTTGCCCGCGTCGTCGCGCACGCCGGTGAGGTTTGCGTAGATGGCACTCGCCCCGGCGCTGACGTTGGCCGTGGGCGTGAAGGTGGCCGTCCAG
>NZ_AFAL01001047.1 GCF_000193225.1 Verminephrobacter aporrectodeae subsp. tuberculatae At4
GCAGCGTGCGGCCTGGGCCGTCCAGGCGCGCGGCTTGCTGCCGCCGGCGGACGCAGGCTCGGCGCTGCGCTTCGAAGCCACCGCGCTGCGCATTGCGCTGGAATGGGCGCTGGCCTCGCGCCACGCCAGCGACGTGCTGTTCGAGCCCGGGGTGCGCGGCGCGGTCGATGCCCTGGTGCTGCTGCAGGGCTTTCAGGAGGATCCGCTGGCGCAGGCCCTGCGGGCCCATTGGGGCGCCAAGGCGCTGAGCTTGGCGCTGCCGCAGCCCGGCGCCTCGGGCCGCATCGCGCTG
>NZ_AFAL01001046.1 GCF_000193225.1 Verminephrobacter aporrectodeae subsp. tuberculatae At4
CGTTGCGTGCCAGGTCGCGGATGACCTCGAACACCTTGGCGACTTCGCGTTCGTTCAGCGCGGCGGAGGGCTCGTCCATGACGATCAGCCGCGCCCGGGTGGTCAGGGCCCGGGCGATCGCGGTCAGCTGCTGCTGGGCCACGGACAGGTTCTCGACCCGGGTTTGCGGGCCAAAGCCGGCCCCCACGCGCTCCAGCGCCCGGAGCGCCAGCGCGCGCCGGGCCGGGGCGTCG
>NZ_AFAL01001045.1 GCF_000193225.1 Verminephrobacter aporrectodeae subsp. tuberculatae At4
GTGGCGGTTGAGAACAATATTCTCTTCGTGGTGCCGCTGGTCTATATGTTGGCCGTCGCTGCGGGCTACACCATCGGGGTCGGTGGCGGGGATCCTGTGGCGGGCCTGCAAAGCATTGGCCAGGGCAAGGATCCCTTGAGCCAGGCCATCGCCTGGGGCACGGAGAAGACAGTGACGCTGTCCATGGACGCCTACCCCAAGGAAACAACGGCCGTGCTCAACTTCCTGAGCGGGGTGGGGGAGACCATCGATGCCACGGTCACCTACGCCGACGACAAGACCGGTCGGGTGGTCAGTACCCAATGGAACAGCCTGAGCCCGGCCACGCGCGATACGCTCAAAGGTGGGGGCAAGGTCATTTCGTTATACACAAGCCCCCTGAACCTGAAGCTCGCGACAGAACCTGATGCCAGCGGCAAAGTCAAGAATGCGCTGCATTCCCAGCCAGATG
>NZ_AFAL01001044.1 GCF_000193225.1 Verminephrobacter aporrectodeae subsp. tuberculatae At4
CTACCTACTCGGCAGTGAAAACATTTGTAGCGAGTGATGAAGATCATAACACTTTCTGAGCTACCTACTCGGCAGTGAACGGCTCAGCAAGCCCACTTTGTTCGCCTACCCTTTTCTGAGCTACCTACTCGGCAGTGAACGCTGAGAAAGTTGTTTTCTGCTGTCCGCCGTTTTTCTGAGCTACCTACTCGGCAGTGAACAGCAGGTTCGCGCGGCAGGTGTCGTCGCCGTATTTCTGAGCTACCTACTCGGCAGTGAACACGGCAGCGGTCGGCCCGTCCTTGATGCGAAGTTTCTGAGCTACCTACTCGGCAGTGAACTCGG
>NZ_AFAL01001043.1 GCF_000193225.1 Verminephrobacter aporrectodeae subsp. tuberculatae At4
TGTCCTGCATGCGCCACAGGTGCGCGTACAGGCCCTGCTGCCTTTGCAGCAGCGCGTCGTGCGTGCCGGTTTGCACGATGCAGCCCTTGTCCATGACGAGGATTCGGTGCGCGTGCCGCACGGCGCTCAGGCGGTGGGCAATGATGAGCACGGTGCGGCCCGCGCAGATGGGGACCATGTTGTGCTGGATGATGGCTTCGCTTTCGTAGTCGAGCGCGCTCGTGGCTTCGTCGAGGATGAGGATGCGCGGGTTGGTGAATAGCGCACGCGCGATCGCGATGCGCTGGCGCTGGCC
>NZ_AFAL01001042.1 GCF_000193225.1 Verminephrobacter aporrectodeae subsp. tuberculatae At4
CGGTGCGCGGCTTTGTCGGCGCGCTGCGCGCCGACGCGCGTTTTGCCGATCTGGACCCCAAGGAAAGCTGGTCCGCGGACGTGCCGTTTCGCCGTATGCAGGTCAAGCTCAAGCGCGAGATCATCCGCATGGACCACCCCACGATCCGCCCCGCCCAAGGCCGCGCGCCCGCGCTCGACTGCGCCACCTTGCGGCGCTGGCTGTCCCGGGGGCGCGACGACGCAGGGCGCGAAGTCGTGACGCTGGACACACGCAACGCCTTCGAGGTGGACCATGGAAGCTTCGACAACGCCATCGACTGGCGCATCACCAAGTTCAGCGAGTTCCCTTCCGCGCTGCGCGCGCACAGGCACACGCTGCGCGACAAGACGGTGGTGAGCTTTTGCACCGGCGGAATCCGCTGCGAGAAAGCGGCCATCCTCATGCGCGAGGAAGGCCTGGACCCTGTCTACCAGCTCGAAGGCGGAATCCTGAAGTACTTCGAGCTCACCGACGGCGCGCACTACCACGGTGGCTGCTTCG
>NZ_AFAL01001041.1 GCF_000193225.1 Verminephrobacter aporrectodeae subsp. tuberculatae At4
CGTGCCGCCTCGGGGGCGGCGTGAATGGCCTGCTCCAGCAGGGCCTGGGCGGCAGGCAGATCGGTCAGCGCGAGCGCCTGCTCGCACAGGTAATGCGCCTGCCGGGTGCTGAAGTCGCCCTGGTCGGCGCCGTGCATCTTGCGTGCAATGCCGGCAGCACGCGGCCAGTCGCGCGAACGCTCGTAGATCGCCAGCAGGGCCAGGCGGGCCTGGGCTTCGAGGGCCGTGCCTTCGAGCCGGTGCAAGGCGTCCTCGGCCCGGTCGAGCAGGCCGGCCTTGAGGAAGTCCAGCGCCAGCGCGTGCTGGGCGCGCTCGCGGTCGCTGTGCTCCAGATCGCCGCGCGACAGCAGGTGTTCGTGCACGCGCACGGCGCGGTCGTATTCGCCCCGGCGGCGAAAAAGATTGCCCAGCGCAAAGTGCAGCTCGCAGGTGTCGGGGTCGTTCTGTACGGCCTCGATGAAGGCGTCGATGGCCTGATCCTGTTGCTCGTTGAGCAGGAAGTTCAGGCCCTTGAAATAGGCTTTCGGTGCCCGGCGGTTCTCGGCGCGCAACTGGCGCAGATCAAAGCGCGAAGCCAGCCAGCCCAGCACAAAGGCCAGGGGCAGGCCCAGCAGAATCCAGCCCAGGTCAAA
>NZ_AFAL01001040.1 GCF_000193225.1 Verminephrobacter aporrectodeae subsp. tuberculatae At4
CGGGACGGTCTGGCGGGGTGGGATTCATCGGGCATGCTGCGCACTCCAGGCGGGACCGATTATTCACCATCGGAACACCCGCCCCAGGCCGCGGCAGGGCGCTGCTGCCGGTGATAATCGGCCGCCCGCAGCAGCCCCCTCCCCCCCCCCCACATGCCCTGGCACGCCAGCCTGCAACTCGACTACACGCTGGAGCACGCGCGCACCGTGGCGCGCTTTGCGCACGACGGACCGTTGCGTATCTTGCAAGGCCTGTACCCGGAGGGCGGCGGCATTTGCCACAACGTGATCGTGCACCCCCCGGGCGGGCTGGTCGGCGGCGACACGCTGGACATCACGGCCTCGGTCGGCTCCGGCGGGCACGGGCTGCTCACCACGCCGGGCGCCGCGCGGTTCTACCGCTCCACCGGCGACCCGGCGCGCCAGCGCACCCGGCTGTCCCTGGCCGCAGGGGCGCGGCTGGAGTGGCTGCCGCTGGAGGCGCTCTGCTACAACGCCTGCAACGCCGAAAACCACCTCACGCTGGACCTTGCACCCGGCGCCGAATGCATGGGCTGGGACGTGACCGCGCTGGGCCTGCCGCATGCCGGTCGGCCGTTCGAGGCCGGGCGCTTCGTG
>NZ_AFAL01001039.1 GCF_000193225.1 Verminephrobacter aporrectodeae subsp. tuberculatae At4
ATTTTGTTGTAGGCAGAGCCAAAGCGAAACAGAGTATAAAGGCAGGCAATACGCTCGACCTCATCTTTACTAGATGCTGTTCTTCCACTAACCTCATTGCAACTCCCCTCCAAGTCTCCGACCACTACCTTGTATCCTTTTCCCTCTCGCTCTCATCCAACACTTCCCACACTGCCCCTACTCGGATGGTATCGCGCCGTCCCAACCTTCGCTCTCTCTCCCCCGCTACTCTCTCCTCTTCCATCCTATCATCTCTTCCCTCTGCTCAAACCTTCTCCAACCTATCTCCTGATTCTGCCTC
>NZ_AFAL01001038.1 GCF_000193225.1 Verminephrobacter aporrectodeae subsp. tuberculatae At4
CAGCGGTCCCGAGGCCATGAGCGCGCGGCCCGTGGCGCTGCCGTCCGGACTGAGCCTGCGCGCCATTGCGCGCCAGGTCCTGGGCGAGGCGTTCCTGCAATTCAGCACCAATCTGCACGCGCTGCAGCAGGCCCGGGCGCCCGATGCGCCCGAACTGCTGCACCAGGCGCGGGTGGGCTGGCGGCGCTTTCGCAGCCTGCACCGTCTGCTGCGGCCGGGTCTGCCGGCGCTGCCGCCCTGGGCGCCCCTCGGGCCCTTGCTCGCCGCCCTGGGTGCGCTGCGCGACCTCGACGTGGCGCGCCTGGACACCCTGCCCCCGCTGGCGCAGGACTTCGTCGCCGACGCGGCGCAGCGGCGGCGCGCGTGGCAGGATTTGCAGGCGGCGCTCGAACAGGCCGCGCAGCAGGCGCTGGAAGCGGTGCACCAGGCCTTGCAGGCGCCGGCCGTGGGGCAGGTGCTGCTGGCCTGGGTGGAATGGCTTGAAACGCTCGCGCAGCGCCTGGTCGTTCACGCCGGCCATGTTC
>NZ_AFAL01001037.1 GCF_000193225.1 Verminephrobacter aporrectodeae subsp. tuberculatae At4
GCCCGACATCGGCGATTTCAAGGACGTGGCCGTCATCGAGCTGCTCGTCCAGCCTGGCGACAGCGTCAAGCCGGAGCAGTCGCTGTTTACCGTGGAGTCCGACAAGGCGTCGATGGAAATCCCCTCGCCCGCGGCCGGCGTGGTCCAGGCGCTCAAGGTCCGGATCGGCGACCGCGTGAACATCGGCGACCTCGTGGCCCTGCTCGAGGGCGCGGCAGGCAGCGCGCCGGCGCCCATGGCGGCGGAGGCTGCGGCCGGTGG
>NZ_AFAL01001036.1 GCF_000193225.1 Verminephrobacter aporrectodeae subsp. tuberculatae At4
ATCGCCGCGGAACTGCTCGCCACGGGTGCCATGCAGCGCGGCGCGGTCCACCGCCTGCTGTTCGCGAAGGACTATCTCGGCCTGCTGCTCACGGGCGAGCCCAGCACGGATGCCAGCGACGTGGGCACCGCCGGCCTGCTCGCGCTCGACACCGGGGCGTGCTCGATGCGGGCCTTCGACGCGGCAGGCCTGTCCGAGCTGGCCGGAACGCTCGCTCCCATCGTGCCTGGCGGCGCGGTGATCGGGACGCTGCTGCCGGAGCGCGCCGGCTCCTGCGGGCTGCCGGCCGGGCTGCCGGTGGCGGCCAGCGCGATCG
>NZ_AFAL01001035.1 GCF_000193225.1 Verminephrobacter aporrectodeae subsp. tuberculatae At4
CGGCCAGGGGCGCGGCATGAGCGCGGGCGCCATGGCGGGCAGCAACAGGGCGTCGGCGCCCAGCACGCGCAGCGGCGTGCGCGCGGCGCTGCGGTCCTTCTGCGCCATCGCCGAGAGTTCCAGCACCGGGCTCGCGCGCGCCACCTGCGGGTCGCCGAGCAGGCGCTCGTAGAGCGCCTCGGGCAGGCTGCCCTGCATGGCGCGCAGTTCCAGATCGGGCTCGCCATGGACCGCGCGCAGCGCCTGCGCGAACTCGTCGAGCGCCGAGGCGTTGATCAAATGCACCGCAAACGCCAGCGCCACCCCGAGCATCACCGCCGCCATGGCCGCGGCGCTGCGCCAGGGGTGGTGGCGCAGGTCCTGCCAGGAGAAGGTGCCAAGCAACGCAAGCATGGCGCGCATTGTGACCGCTTGGGGTGCGCGGCACGGTTGATGCAGATCAAGCCCGCGCCTGCGCTAGCCGACGATGCCCTCGGCGCTCAGCCGCAGCACCCGGTCTGCCCGGGCCGCTGCGGCGTCCGAATGCGTGGCCAGCACCAGCGCTGCGCCGTGCGCGCGCGTCTGCGCGTGCAGCAGGTCGAGCACGCGGCCCGCAGTGGCCGGGTCCAGGTTGCCGGTGGGCTCGTCGGCCAGCAGCAGCGCCGGGCGGTGCACCAGGGCGCGGGCAATGGCCACGCGCTGCAATTGCCCGCCGCTGAGCTGCTGCGGCAGCCGGGCCCCCAGGTCTTGCAGGCCAACCGCCGCGAGCATGTGCTGCACGCGCTGCGCGTCGTTGCGGCCGAGCAGCATCAGCGGCAGCGCCACGTTCTGCGCCACGTCCAGGTGCGGCAGCACGTGGAAGGCCTGGAACACGAAGCCCACCTGCGCACGGCGCCACAGGGCGCGCTGCCTGTCGTCGAGCAGGCCCAGGTCGGTACTGCCGTGCGTGATGCGGCCCGCGTCCCAATGGTCGAGCCCCGCCAGGCAGTTGAGCAGCGTGGACTTGCCGACACCCGAATCCCCCATGA
>NZ_AFAL01001034.1 GCF_000193225.1 Verminephrobacter aporrectodeae subsp. tuberculatae At4
GCTCCCAGCCGCCGCAGCCCGGCGCCGCCACCGGCCACTCGCCGCAGCGGGGCAGCGGCCCATCGCCGTGCGACTGCAACCAGGCCACGCAGCGCGCCACCCCGGCGTGGGTGATCCACACCACGTCCGCCACGCCCTGTTCGGCGTGCAGTTGCCGGGTCGCTTGCAGCGCCGCCGATACGCGGGCAAGCAGCGCACCCAGGTTCTCGCCGCCGCCGGGCGCATGGGTGGCGAATGCCGCCGTCCAGGCGTCGATGGGGCCTTTGCCGATGGCTCTCCAGGCCCGCCCTTCCCAGGCGCCGAAGTCCATTTCGCGCAGGCGGGCGTCGGGTCGGGAGCGCGCATCGGGCCTGCGCGCTTGCAGTTCCAGCGCCAGCTGCGCGCAGCGTTGCAGCGGCGAGTGGAACACCCGGGGTTTCGACGGCAGGGCGGCCGCCAGGCGCGCTGCGGCGCTGCGGGTCGCCGTGGCGTCGGCGGGCAGGTCGAGCGCGCCGTAGCAGATGCCGGGGCCCACCAGGGCGGCCGCATGGCGCACCAGCCAGAGGCGGGCCGCGGGGGGTGCGGGGGCGCTCACACCCAGCGCAGGGCGAGCGCTG
>NZ_AFAL01001033.1 GCF_000193225.1 Verminephrobacter aporrectodeae subsp. tuberculatae At4
CCGGGCTACGCGGGCGATGAGCAGAGTGCTGCGCGCTTTGGCGCCGAGGCCGAGCGCATCGGCTACCCCGTGATGGTCAAGGCGATCGCGGGCGGCGGCGGGCGCGGCATGCGGCTGGTGACCGATCCGGAGCAACTGCCCGCTGCGCTGGCCGCAGCGCGCTCCGAGGCGCTCGCGGGCTTTGGCTGCGGCGATCTGCTCATCGAGCGCGCGCTGTCCGCGCCGCGCCACGTCGAACTGCAGCTGTTCGCCGACACGCACGGCGCCTGCATCCACCTGGGCGAGCGCGACTGCTCGGTGCAGCGGCGCTACCAAAAGCTCATCGAAGAGTCCCCCTGCCCGGCGCTGAGCACGGCGTTGCGCACACGCCTGGGGGACTGCGCCGTGGCGCTGGCCCGCGCGGCGGGCTACGTGGGCGCGGGCACGGTGGAGTTTCTGGTTGACGGCGATGCGTTCTACCTGATGGAGATGAACCCGCGGCTGCAGGTCGAGCACCCCGTGACCGAGGCCGTGACCGGGTTCGACCTGGTGCAGTGGCAGATCCGTGTGGCGCGGGGCGAGCCGCTGCCGATCGCGCAGCACGCGCTCGCGCTGCGCGGCCACGCCATCGAGGTGCGGCTGTGCGCGGAAGACACGCATTTTCGCCCGCACACCGGGCGCGTTCTGCACTTCGCCACCCCGCAGGCCAGCGCCTTTGCGCCAGCGCCCCTGGGCGGCCTGCGCCTGGACCATGCGCTGGAGCCGGGCGGCGAGGTCACGGCGGACTACGACGCGCTGCTGGGCAAGCTCATCGTGCACGCCGCCACGCGCGAGCAGGCCATCGCCACGCTGCTGCGCGCGCTGCGTGCCACCACGCTGCTGGGCCTGCCGAACAACCGGGCGTTTCTCGTGGCCTGCCTGGAGCACCCGGTATTTCGCGCGGGGCAGGCGCTGCTGCCGTTTCTCACGGAGCATGCGCAGGCGCTGCGCGAGCGGCTCGCCGAAGAAGAGCGCGCGCTGCTCTACCCCGCAGCGCTGTGCGCCGTGTACCCTGCGGCGCCTACGTCTACGCCTGCGCTGCCCTGCGGCTTCGCGCGTCCCCTGCGCCTGCGCCACCAGGGGGAAATCCTGCCGCTCGCGGTGCGCGCACGCGTGCAGGGCGGGATGCACGTCGATCTGCCCGGGGCGAGGTGGCCGACGTGCGGCTCGTCGCCTTGCCGGACGGCAGCCGGCGCTGCAACTGGAGTGGCGTGGAATATCTCGTGCGCGTGGTGCCCGTGGGAGAACGGCGCTGGCACTGGCAGATCGCCGGCGTGGACGGCTGGGTTGACGATGCCTCCCTGGAGCCCTCCGGACACACCGTCGCCGCGGGCGGCGCCACGGAGTTGCGCGCGCCGTTCAACGGCCGGGTGCTCGCGCTCGCCGCCGAAATCGGGCAGGTGCTGGCGGCCGGAGACACCGTGCTGGTCATCGAATCCATGAAGCTCGAACACCAGCTGGCCTGCCCCGCTGCGGCCAGGCTCGCCGAGCTGTTCGTCAGCCCCGGCCAGCAGGTGGCCCCAGGCCAGGTGCTCGCGCGCCTTGTACCCCCCGCAGCGCAGCCGGACCCAACGTAGAAGGAGACGCCCGCATGCACAGCGACAAGGCCATCATCA
Organism: Verminephrobacter aporrectodeae subsp. tuberculatae At4; assembly: GCF_000193225.1. Classification (GTDB taxonomy): domain Bacteria; phylum Pseudomonadota; class Gammaproteobacteria; order Burkholderiales; family Burkholderiaceae_C; genus Acidovorax; species Acidovorax aporrectodeae. Next base: position 1,635 of record NZ_AFAL01001033.1, read on the forward strand.
CCTGCGCCATCACCGGCGTGCTCACCGACCCCGGGCAGCACCCGGTTCCCGTCACGCCCGAGGAACTGGCGCGCGAGGCGCGCCGCGCCTGCGACGCGGGCGCGTCCGTGGTGCACCTGCACTTTCGCCGGCAGGAGCCCGGCAAGGGGCACCTGCCCTCGTGGGACCCGCAGCTGGCGCGCGACTGCGTGCAGGCGCTGCGCGCAGCCTGCCCGGGCCTGATCATCAACCAGAGCACCGGCGTGGTGGGCCCGGACTGCCAGGGCCCGATCGACTGCCTGCGCGCCACGCGGCCCGAGATGGCGGCGTGCAATGCCGGTTCACTGAACTACCTGAAGGTGCGCAGCGACGGCGCCTGGGCCTGGCCGCCCACGCTGTTCGACAACCCGCCCGCGAAGGTCAAGGAATTCATCGACGCCATGGCCGAGACCGGCACGCTGCCGGAGTTCGAGTGCTTTGACCTGGGAATCGTGCGCTGCGTGCAGATGTACCGGCAAACCGGCATGTACCAGGGGCTGCCGGAGTACAACTTCGTGTTCGGCGTGGCGTCGGGAATGCCCGCGGACCCGGACCTGCTGCCGATTCTGCTGCGCCTCAAGATCCCGCAAGCGCCCTGGCAGGCGACGCT
>NZ_AFAL01001032.1 GCF_000193225.1 Verminephrobacter aporrectodeae subsp. tuberculatae At4
GCAGCGGGCAACGACGCGGGCGATCTTGCGAACCAGCCGGTGACGAACAACTCCGCAGCCGACACCACGGCTCCGGTGCTCGGCACCGCCACGGTCAGCGGGCGCGATCTGGTTCTGAGCTACACCGAGGCGAGTGGCCTGGGTCTGGATGCTGCCCATCCGGCGCCAGTCGCGGCCTTTGCGGTGAGTAGCAGCCGTGGCGTCGCCATAGCCGTCGAGAGCGTCACGGTCAACGCCACGGCCAAGACCGTGACCCTGCGCCTGACCCGTTCCGTGGACCGTGGCGAAGCGGTGAACCTCAGCTACACCAAGCCCGCAACCGGCAACAACGTGCTGCAAGACGCAGCGGGCAACGACGCGAGCAACCTCACCAACCAGGCGGTGACGAACAACAAGCGAACAGCCTGGACGCAAGCCACGCCGCGGCCCTTGTGGTCAGCAGCGCCGCTGGCACGGCCATCACCGTCACCGACGCCGTGGTGAACGCGACGGCCAAGACCGTCACGCTGACGCTCAGCCGCGCCGTGACCAGGGGAGGCGCTGACCATCAGCTACGCCAAGCCTGCAACCGACAATGTGATCCAGGATGCGGCAGGCAACGACGCGACGGACTTCAACAGCAAGACGGTACCGGCACCTGGGCGAGCCTGGCGAGCGGCCCTTCCGGCGGCAAGATGGTGAACGAAGGCGAGCGGCTGCGACTAGACTTCTCGACCCAGGATGGCGGAGCGTTCGACGCCGATGGCAAGGCCGACGGCGTCATCACCGCGCCCGGTGCCGCAGCGAATAGGTCGCTGTCCCTCATGGGGCTGGCGTCCGATGGGGCGCATGGCGGGTTCTGGTTCTGAATCTTCCATGCATCCGTAGCCACGGACGCACGGGGCCATGCCGACGTCGTGCGCTGGAATGCCGTTCACCCCGTGCCCATGGCCATGGAACGCGCTCCTTACCTGATCAAAAAAGATGGCGCAAGAAGGAGGGTTGAAGAGCGATCTCCTTGGCATTTACCGGCATGAAACGGCAATTCATCGCGGATGATGCACGGCATGCCAAATGACATCTCCCTTGCATGCATCGCCTCCCCCACCCGTTGGCAGGGGCTTGGCGCTGCTTGAACGCGCTGTGCATCGACATGCTTCCCAGGCCAGCGGACGCCGCTGCACAACGGACCCCGCCAAGTCGCAAACGACGCAGGGGGACGGCGATGTGTAGAACGCCGAACCGTCCATTCCCCGCCGTAGCAGCGGCTGACCTCACGGCATGCCTGGCGCATGCGCGCCCGCAGCGTCCCGTCATGGCACCCCGCCGGATCGGCAGGGGTTCAGAGCATTCAAGAAACCGTTCACGACGCTCCCCGGGGACTGCGCATGCAGCCCCTGGTCGGGGTTGCGTTGCCGGTCCCTGCACATCGGAAATGACCCCTTGGCGCACGCCGCCAGAAGGGAACAACGCGCTCCTCCGGACAAGACCGTGACCAGGTTCTGATTACCGGAACCATCCCCGCCGCGTCCCCTGCCGACAGGGAATATGCGCCAACGTACATCCACCACTGAAACACCATGACGATTAATACCCACGACACGCCCGCCGCAACGGACAACACGCCCCCTGTGATCAGCACCGCCACGGTCACCGGCAACCGGATGGTGCTCACCTATACGGAAGCCAATCACCTCGACGGGACCGCGCTCGCGGGCGACGCCGGCTTTACGGTCAGGAGCCCCGGCGGCGCGGCCATCACCGTCACCGGCGCCGTGGTGGATGCCACCGCCAAGACCGTCACGCTCACGCTGAGCCGCGCCGTGGCCCACGGCGAGGCCGTGCTCGTCAAATACACCAAGCCCGCATCCGACCCTATGGTGCAGGACGCGGCCGGCAACGACGCGGCAAGCTTCGACGACCAGGCCGTC
>NZ_AFAL01001031.1 GCF_000193225.1 Verminephrobacter aporrectodeae subsp. tuberculatae At4
TTCTGGCTCTGACGGCGCAGCGCAGGGCCCAGACGGCTTGAGCCCGATGGTGCTGGCAGGCAGCGCCGCATTCGCCTGCATGGCGGACGTGGCCGCCTGAACGAGCCGGCCGGGTTCCAGCGCGCGCACCGCGCACACCCTGGTTTGCACGGACTGAAAAATCCGCGTTTATTTCACGCGAACAAGCCAAGGAAACCGGTCCGTCGCGCGCACGGGCGCCGGAACGCGCAGGGCACGGAGAGGGGTCGCAGCGAGCCGGTGGCCGCGCCAAAAGGGGCGGGCAGATGAGATCACCGCCTGCGCCGCGCTCTGCACAAGGATCCATCGGCAGTGCGCCGGGGCAGCCTGAGAAATTGACAAATAAAACGTCAGCATGTGTTCAAATATGCGCCACCAAAGTTACATTTCCCCCATCGCCGTTGCTGTTTTGCTTGGGACCCGCCCTGTAGCAGGGGCTGCACCAAGCCCGCAATGGCATACCCACCGCTTAAGGAAACGCCATGGCTATTACTTCCGTCCGCATTCAGTCCGTCAAATCCAAGCTGCACAAGGGTGAATGGACCCTCGTGGATTTCTGGTTCAACGAAACGCCGTACGAGTCGAGTTTCAAACTCGCCGACGACTGTACGACGCCGACCGGTACCCACTTGAGCGGGTTGACCAAGGACTCCAGAGATCCCCGTCACTACTGGGCCACACTGAGTGTGAATGACGACGTGGAAATTACCGGCCGCATCTCCATAAACCTTGCCAATGTGGAGGATCCGTCCGGCTATTGGGGCTCAGGGACCTTCCAATCCAATTGGATCTCCATCGATACCCTCAACCCCCGGGTCAGGAGCATCACGCTCGACGACACCAACCTCAAAGCCGGCGAAACCACCAGGGTCAGGTTCGCTTTCAGCGAGATCGTCACCGTCGAAAGCGTCAGGGCAGCCATCGACCTCTCCAATGCCCATGGCACGCTGGACGGCTTCTACATCGAAGGCGGCAACACCTGGATCGCCATCTTCACACCCGCTGCCAACACGGCAAACGCCGAGGGTTGCAGGATCGGCCTGAACGTCAGCCAGGTGCGCGACCTGCATGGCAACGCGGGACAGGACTCCTCAAGAGGAAGCAACCCCGTCTACAGCAGCAGCTACACCGTCAGCACCCTGCCCCCCTCGCTGGCCGCGGATGCCATCACGTTCAGCAACAGCATGCTGAGTCTGGCCTCGACGACGAGCGTCGTCACCCTCACCTTCTCCGAACCGGTCAAGGGTTTGAGCAGCGCAAGCCTGCAGTTGCCCGCGCCCGGGGTCAGGGGCACGCTGTCCGCTCCGGTCGCCCAAAACCCCGACGCCAACGGCTATAGCGCGGTCTGGACCGCCACATTGACGGCCCCGGGTATGTCTAGCACCGATAACGTGCAGGGCAACAAAATCACCGTGAACCTGGCCGGCGTGACCGATCGCGATGGCATCCAGGCCACGACAGACCGTGTGGAATCGAGCAACACCTACGCAATCGACGTCCTGAAGGCCTACGCCGATTTCACGATGAGCGACACGAATCTGGGAATCGGAGAAGTCGCTACGGTCACCGTCCACTTCAACGAAAAAGTCACCGGCTTCACGCTCGATGACATCAGGATGAACAGGAGGGCGGATAACACTTACTGGACTGCCACCATGAGCGATTTGGTCAACACCGATGACCGTCAGACTTGGACATTCAGACTGACCCCGGACCCTGACAGCGAGGGTCAAGCTGGTTTCTATTTGCACGCAGACAGCGTGACTGACCTGGCGGGTAACCCGAGTCCGAATACGTCCTCAGTCTCCACCGCCAGTTACTCCGTTGACCACACCAGACCTGTCCTGACCAGCGCCACGGTCAACGGCAACCAGCTGGTGCTCACGTACACCGAGGCCAACACCCTGGACGCGGCAGCCCTCGCGGGCAACGCCGGCTTTGCGGTGAGCAGCGCCGCGGGCACGGCGGCCATCACCGTGAACAGCGCCGTGGTGAACGGGGCGGCCAAGACCGTCACGCTCACGCTGAGCCGCGCCGT
>NZ_AFAL01001030.1 GCF_000193225.1 Verminephrobacter aporrectodeae subsp. tuberculatae At4
ACCAGGGCCCAGCGTTCGATCAGGATGTGCCAGTCGAGCAGCATGCCGATGGTGATGAAGAACAGCCCCAGCAGCACGTCATGGAACGGACGGATGTCGGTTTCCACCTGGTGGCGGTACTCGGTCTCGGAGATCAGCACGCCGGCGATGAAGGCGCCCAGCGCCAAGCTCAGCCCCGCGAGCTCGGTCAGCCAGGCCAGGCCGAGCGTGATCAGCAGCAGGTTCAGCATGAACAGCTCGTCGCTCTTGCGGCGCGCGACCAGCATGAGCCACCAGTGCATCAGCCGCTGCCCCCCGATGAGCAGCAGGCCCACGAGCAAGGCGGCCTTGAGCAGCGCCCAGCCCAGCGAGGGCAGGAGCAGTTCGGGTTCCGAACCGAGCGCCGGGATGAGCACCAGCAGCGGCACCACGGCCAGGTCCTGGAACAGCAAGATGCCCATGATCCGCCGGCCGTGCGTGCTCTCCAACTCGCCGCGCTCGGCCAGGAGCTTGACCACGATGGCCGTGCTGCTCATCGCCGTCGCGCCCGACAGCGCGAGCGCGCTCTGCCAGCCCATGTTCCAGACGCCGCCGACCCAGCGCGCGAGCAGCAGCGCCGCCGCAGCCACCAG
>NZ_AFAL01001029.1 GCF_000193225.1 Verminephrobacter aporrectodeae subsp. tuberculatae At4
GTCACAGCCTCAAGCATGTGCTGGCGGCGGGCGCGGCCTGGCCGGTGCTCGCCGCATTCGCGGCCGCGCACAATGGCGCGTGCGGTGCGGCGCCGCACGCACGGCACGCTTTCGACGCAGACGAGGAGAAACGCATGCACCGTCCCGAAGAAACCCCCTCATCCAGCGCCGCGCAGACGCATGCGCGCGCGAACCAGTTCCTCCTGCTGCGCCAGCGGCGTTTTGCGCCGTTCTTCTGGACGCAGTTCTCGGGCGCCGTGAACGACAACCTGCTGAAGTTTGCCTTCACGGTGATGGTGACTTACCAGCTCAGCGTGTCCTGGCTGCCGCCGGCGATGGCGGGGCTGGTGATCGGCGCGCTGTTCATCCTGCCATTCCTGCTGTTTTCTGCGACCTCGGGCCAGCTCGCGGACAAGTACGAGAAGGCCCGCATGATCCGCTTCGTGAAGAACCTGGAGATCGCCATCATGCTGGTGGCGGTGGGCGGGTTCGTGGCGGGCCATGTGCCGGCGCTGCTGCTGTGCACCTTTCTGATGGGGCTGCATTCCACGCTGTTCGGTCCGGTGAAGTATGCCTACCTGCCCCAGGTGCTCGGCGAGCGCGAGCTCACGGGGGGCAATGGCATGGTCGAGATGGGCACCTTTGCGGCCATCTTGCTGGGCAATCTGGCCGGGGGGCTGCTGGTGGCCTTGCCCGGCATGGGACACACCGCGGTGGCCGTGGCCTGCGTGGCCGCTGCGCTGCTCGGGCGCGCCGTGGCGCAGTTCATCCCCCCGGCGCCCGCGACCGACCCGGGGCTGGCGATCAACTGGAATCCGTTCTCGGAGACTTGGCGCAACCTCCGGCTCGCGCACCAGAGCGTCGTGGTCTTTCGCTCGCTGCTCGGAATCAGCTGGATGTGGTTCTTTGGCGCGGTGTTCCTGAGCCAATTCCCGAGCCTGTCCAAGGAGGTGCTGCACGGCAACGAGCAGGTCGCCTCGCTGCTGTTGCTGGTGTTCTCGGTCGGAATCGGCACCGGCTCGCTGCTGTGCGAGCGGCTCTCGCGCCGGCATGTGGAGATCGGCCTGGTGCCGCTGGGCGCGATCGGCATGAGCGTTTTCGCCATCG
>NZ_AFAL01001028.1 GCF_000193225.1 Verminephrobacter aporrectodeae subsp. tuberculatae At4
GCGCATCTGCGCGCCGGCATGTTTGCGCGCGGCGCGTTTGCTCTGGGCGAGAGCGATGCACTCACGGTGCCGCAGGAGGCGCTGGTGCTGCGCGACGGCTTCGCCTATGTCTTCGTGCTCGACGCCGGGCAGCGCGTGCAGCAGCGCAAGGTGCAAACCGGTCGGCGCGCGGCAGACCGGGTGGAGGTGCTTGCGGGCCTGGACGCGCAGGCGTCCGTTGCCGTGCGCGGCGCGGGCTTTCTCAACGACGGTGACTTGGTGCGCGTGGCCACCGCACAGGACGTGCGGCAAAGCGCGCCTGCTGCCCCCGCGAATCTTTCCCCGCGCGCCGCCAAGTAAGGAGCATTTCCGATGAATGTCTCCGCTTGGTCGATCAAGAACCCCATCCCCGCGCTGATGCTCTTCGTGTTGCTGAGCCTCGGTGGCCTGTCGGCGTTCAACGCCATGAAGGTGCAGAACTTTCCGGACATCGACCTGCCCACGATCACTGTCGCGCTGGTCTTGCCCGGCGCCTCGCCCGCGCAGCTCGAAAGCGACGTGGTGCGCAAGGTGGAAAACAGCCTCGCCACGCTGCAAGGTCTGAAGCACATCTACACCAACGTGCGCGACGGCAACGCCGCCATGACTGCCCAGTTTCGGCTGGAAAAGCCCACGCAGGAAGCGCTGGACGACACGCGCGCGGCCGTGGCCCGGGTGCGCGGCGATCTGCCCGCCGACCTGCGCGACCCCGTCGTGACCCGGATGGACCTGGCCGGCCAGCCCGTGCTGGCCTTCACCATCGCATCGGAGCGCAGGGACGACGAGGCGCTGTCGTGGCTGGTGGACGACACCGTGGCCAAGAAACTGCTCGCAGTGCCCGGCGTCGGTGCCGTGAACCGCGTGGGCGGCGTCAAGCGGCAGGTGAACGTGGCACTCGACCCCGTGAAGCTGCAGGCGCTGTCCGCGTCGGCAGCCGACGTGTCGCGCCAGCTGCGGCTGGTGCAAAGCGAGAGCGCGGGCGGGCGCACCGACCTCGGCGGCAGCGAGCAAGCGCTGCGCACGCTGGCCACGGTGCAGTCGGCGCAGGAGCTCGCGGGCCTGACGCTCGCGCTGGCGGACGGGCGCCA
>NZ_AFAL01001027.1 GCF_000193225.1 Verminephrobacter aporrectodeae subsp. tuberculatae At4
CGTGTTCCCGGGCTACTGGCGCATGCCCGAGAAAACCGCTGAAGAATTCACGCCCGACGGCTGGTTCCGGACCGGCGACCTGGGTCGGATCGACGCGCGCGGCTACCTGAGCCTCGTCGGGCGCAGCCGGGACCTGATCATCAGCGGTGGCCTGAACGTCTACCCGGCCGAGATCGAGGGCCATATCAACGGCCTGCCCGGTGTCGCCGAGAGCGCGCTCGTGGGCGTTGCGCACCCCGACTTTGGCGAGGTGGGCGTGGCCGTGGTGGTCCCCAGGCCGGGCGCCCAGCTCGACGGCGAGGCGATTTGCGCCACGCTCAAGGCGCAGCTCGCGAACTTCAAGATTCCCAAGCGCTGCTTCGTGGTCGCCGAACTGCCGCGCAACGCCATGGGCAAGGTGCAGAAGAGCCTGCTGCGCGCGCAGTACCAGGATCTCTTTGCCTGAGCCGGCGGGGCCCTCGTTCCCCGGCCCTCAGCGCAGTGCCGCCTGAGCCGGCGGGGCCCCGTCCCCCGGCGCTCAGCGCAGCACCAGCAC
>NZ_AFAL01001026.1 GCF_000193225.1 Verminephrobacter aporrectodeae subsp. tuberculatae At4
CGTCCCCCAGCGGGTTGAGGGTTCCGTCGCGGTCCAGGATGGCGAGTTTCATGGGGTCCTTGGGCTGCTGCACCGATCCGGCAGCGGGCTCATATTGCCAGGCGCGACAGGTCCGCCACGCGGTTCATCGCGCCGTGCAGGCTCTTGAGCAGCCCCTGGCGGTTGAGCCGCAGGTCCATCTGCTCGGCGTTGACCATCACATCGTCAAAGAACGCGTCCACCGGCGCGCGCAGCACGGCCAGGGTTTGCAGGCTGGCGGTGTAGTCGCCCGCGTCGAACTGCGCGTCGGCCTCGGGAACGAAGCGCTGCAGCGCGGCGTACAGGTCCTGCTCGGCCTTTTCCTGCAGCAGGTCGGGATTCACGTGGGCGTCCACGTCGCCCGCCTTCTTGAGGATGTTCGCCACGCGCTTGTTCGCCGCGGCCAGGGCCGGGCTCTCGGGCAGCGCGGCAAAGGCGCGCACGGCGGCGAGCTGCCTGGCGACCAGCGCCAGGCGCTGCGGGCGCAGCGCGAGCACGGCGTCGACCTCCTGCGCGCTGTAGCCCTGCTCGCGCAGGCTGCCGGCGAGGCGCTCGTAAATGAAGTCGGCGAGCGCGGCCGAGGGGTCGGTGATTTTGTCGCCGAACGCGGGCAGCGCGTCCGCCAGCAGGGCGTTCAGGTCCAGCGGCAGATCCTTCTCGACGAGCATGCGGATCACGCCCAGCGCATGGCGGCGCAGCGCGAACGGGTCGCGCTCGCCCGTGGGCAGCTTGCCGATGCCGAACATGCCGACCAGGGTTTCCAGCTTGTCGGCCAACGCCAGCACCACGCCCGGCAGGTTGCGCGGCAGGCTGTCGCCCGCAAAACGGGGCTTGTAGTGGTCCTCGATGGCGTCGGCAACCGCCCCATCGAGGCCGTCGTTGAGCGCGTAGTAGCGCCCCATGGTGCCTTGCAACTCGGGGAACTCGCCCACCATGTCGGTCACGAGGTCGGTCTTGGCCAGCAGCGCGGCCAAGTCGGCCTGCGCGGCCAGCGCCGCGTCGCCCAGTTGCCGGGCGATCGCCTGCACCAGGGCGCGCACGCGCTGCGTGCGTTCGCGCTGCGTTCCCAGCTGGTTGTGGTAGACCACCTTGTCCAGGCTTTCGACGCGCGAGGCCAGCGTCTTCCTGCGGTCCTGCTCGAAGAAGAACTTGGCGTCGGCCAGGCGCGGGCGCACCACGCGCTCGTTGCCGCCGGTCACCAGGCTGGCGTCCTGCGGGCAGATATTGCTCACCACCAGGAAGCGGTTGCTCAGCCTGCCTGCGGCGTCGAGCAGCGGGAAGTACTTCTGGTTCGCCTGCATCGTCAGGATCAGGCATTCCTGCGGCACTTCGAGAAACTGCGGCTCGAACGCGCACAGGAGCACGTTCGGGCGCTCGACCAGCGCCGTGACCTCGTCGAGCAGCGCATCGTCCGCGATGGCGCGCGCGCCGCCGCCCGCCTGCGCGGCGACGGCGGCCAGCTGGCGCGCGACCTGCGCCTGGTGCTCG
>NZ_AFAL01001025.1 GCF_000193225.1 Verminephrobacter aporrectodeae subsp. tuberculatae At4
GCCAGCAGGCCCTGCGTGTAGGGATGCGCGGGCCGCGCGAACAGCGCGCGCACGGACGCGCTCTCGAGCACGCGGCCCGCGTAGAGAACGACCATGTCGTCGGCATGCTGCGCGACCACGCCGAGGTTGTGCGTGATGAAGAGGATGCTCATTCCCGTCTCCGCCTGGAGCCGGCGCATGAGTTCCAGGATCTGCGCCTGGACGGTCACGTCGAGCGCGGTGGTCGGCTCGTCGGCGATCAGCAGCGTCGGGCCGCAGGCCATCGCCAGCGCAATCATCACGCGCTGGCGCATGCCGCCCGAGAGCTGGTGCGGGTACGCGTGCAGGCGCTGCGCTGCGGCCGGGATTTCGACCAGATCGAGCATGCGCAGCGCGTGCGCCAGCGCCGCCCTGCGCCCGAGTCCCTGGTGCCGGCGCACGCTTTCCGCGATCTGCTCGCCGACGGGGAACACCGGGTTCAGGCTGCTCATCGGCTCCTGGAAGATCATCGCCAGCTGGTTGCCGCGCAGCGCGCGCATCTCGCGCTCGCGAATGCGCAGCAGGTCGAGCGTGCGGCCTTCGCGCGTCACGAACGCCGCGCTGCCGCCGAGCTGCACGTTCGCGGACCGGGGCAGCAGGCGCATCAGCGCAAGGCTGGTGACGGACTTGCCCGACCCCGATTCGCCGACCAGCGCGGTCGTCTTTCCGGGCTGGATGGAGAAGCTCACGTCGGCCACCGAACGCACCAGACCGTCGCCCGTGGGAAAGCTCGCGCCCAAGTTGCTCACCGTCAGGCGCGCAGGGGTGATCGGGGGGCATTGCGGCATCACGCGGCCTTCTGGAGCCGGGGATCGAGCAGGTCGCGCACGCCGTCGCCCAGCAGTTGCA
>NZ_AFAL01001024.1 GCF_000193225.1 Verminephrobacter aporrectodeae subsp. tuberculatae At4
CGTCAGGCGGGCACCGAGGGAGTGGTCCATATGCGTCAGTCCGCTTCGTGGGCGAGCCGGTCGGAGAGGCCGAGTTTTCCGGGGTTGAGGATGTTCTGCGGGTCGAGCGCGCGCTTCACGGCCACCAGCAGCGGGAAGGCCGTACCCAGCGACGGGGCCATGTAGGGCGCGCGCAGCAGGCCGATGCCATGGTGGTGGCTCAGCGCCGCGTGGTACCGGAGCAGGACGGCGTTCGCCGCGTCCCACGCCTGGCGATACCACTTCTCGCGCTCCTGCACCGCGACCTCGCCGCGCAGGGAGAAGTAGAGGCAGGCGCCGTCCACGTAGGCGTGCGACTGGTGCGCGGATCCGGCCAGCGTGCCGGGGACTGCGGCGATGGCCTGCACCACGTCGGCATAGATGGCGGGGAGGTCGCGCCATGGGCCGGCCATCTCCAGCGTGTCGGCAACGAAGCCCGGGCCGCGCTGGAAGCCCTCGGCGCTTTTGCCGGTCAGGTAGCGCGTGTCGAGCCAGCGCTCGAAGATGGCCGCGCCATCGAGCCTGTCGCCCGACCCGGCGCAGACCTGCTCGCTGATTCCGATGACGCTGTCCACGATCGTGCGCTCGCCCTCGTCGGCGACCAGCAGCACGTTGGTCTCGGGCAGGGCGAACTGAACGCCGCTCTCGAATGCGTCGTACAAGCGCAGAGCCGCCGGATTTGCGCCGCGCTGCATGATCTCGCGGCAGGCCTCGAGCCCGAGCGCGAACG
>NZ_AFAL01001023.1 GCF_000193225.1 Verminephrobacter aporrectodeae subsp. tuberculatae At4
TTCTCGCGGACGCGACGGGCCGCAGCGTCGCCACGCGCCGCTTCGACGAGCTCACCGCGCTCGGCTGCGCGGCGCTCGCCGCACGCGGCGTCGGGCAGACGCTGGAGACGCCCGACGGCGACGACGACGTCGCGTCGCTGTTCGAGCCACGCACCGCGCCGGCCGACGCGCTCGCCTGGCAGCTGCGCTTTGCCGAAGCCGTTTCAAAGACAATGGGCTGGAAGCGGGAACTGTCGGCCGTCGCTTAGCTGTTGCGATGGCGGGCAGCGGTGGCCCGCGTTTCCGGGACCAGCAGAGACACCCTCCCCATGCGCCCAAACGAAAGACACGCGGCCATCCTCGAAATCGTCTACGAGCGCAAGAATGCCTCCGTCGAATACCTCGCCGAGCGGTTCCGGGCCTCGCACGAAACCATCCGGCGCGACCTGAGCCGGCTCGCCGCCGACGGGCGCCTGCGCAAGTACCACGGGGGCGCGACGCTGTCCGAGGCGCCTGCGGAAGGCGCATTCAACGCGCGCATCCACGAGTTCGCGCGCGAGAAACGCGCCGTCGCGCGCCGCGCCGCAGCGCTTTTCAGCGCCGGCGACAGCCTGTTC
>NZ_AFAL01001022.1 GCF_000193225.1 Verminephrobacter aporrectodeae subsp. tuberculatae At4
GAGGGGCAACGCCCCCGAGCCGCCTGCGGGGTTCCTGGCACGGGCAGCGCAGGGCAGTCGGCGCACAATCCCACCCCATGCACCAACGCCTGCTCCACCGCCTCGCAGCGACCCTTCTGCTGGCAGCAGCCAGCGCTCCATGGAGCAGCGCCTGCGCCCAGTTCGCGCCCCCATCCGGCGCCCCGGGAAGCAGCGTGCTCACAACGCCCCACGTGCGCGCCGAACTCCTGGCGCATGCGCCCCAGGGCGTGGCGCCCGGAGAGCCGCTGTGGCTCGGCCTGTCGCTCACCCACCAGCCCGGCTGGCACAGCTACTGGAAAAACCCGGGGGACTCGGGCCTGCCCACCACCCTGGACTGGGTCTTGCCCGCGGGGCTGGACCCGGGCGAGATCGCCTGGCCCCTGCCCGGGAAAATTCGCGTCGGCACGCTGACCAACTACGGCTACGAAGGCCGCGTGCTGCTACCCGTTCCCGTCACCGTGGGCAGCGGTTTTGCGCCCGGCCCGCTGGCGCAGGACGTGCACGTGCGCCTGCACGCAACGTGGCTCGTCTGCAGCAAGGAATGCATACCCGAAGCGGGTGAATTCACGCTGCAACTGCCCATCAAGAGCAGCACGGCGCTGAGCGCTGCGGCCTTTGAAGCCGCGCGCGAGGCGCAGCCCCGCGCAGTGGACTCCTCCAGCGTGTCCGACAACCAGGCGCGGCTCGACGGCAACGCGCTGCAAATCCGCGTCGCGGGCCTGCCCGCGGCATTGCGCGGAAGAACCCTGGACCTGTTCCCCGAAACGCCCGCGACCATCGCCGCCGCCGGCCCCTGGACCCAGTCCTGGAACGGCAGCCTGTGGACCGCGCGGCTTCCCTTGTCAGAGCAGCGCAGCAGCAGCAACCCCACGGCGCTGCCCGTGGTGCTCGCGGAGCGGACGCCGGAGAACGCGCAGCGCCCGGGCTACCGCGCCGAACTGCAGGTGCTCGGCGCATGGCCCAGCCCCGCGCCCGAGGCCGGCGTGCCGCCCGCGCTCGGGGCCGCGCTCGAGGCCAACGCGGCGCGCGCCGCCGGGTTGGAAAACGTCCCCGCGGCAGCAGGCTCCGGCGCCTCCTTGCCCGCACTCACGCTTGCGCTGCTCGGGGCCTTGCTCGGCGGGCTGATCCTGAACCTCATGCCCTGCGTGCTCCCGGTGCTCGCCATCAAGCTCACGGGCCTTGCGCGCAACGCCCGAGACCGCCGCGCCCGCCGTGCAGACGGCGTCGCCTACACCGCGGGCGTGCTGCTGTGCTTCATGGCGCTGGGCGCGCTCATGCTGGGCCTGCGCGCGGCGGGCCAGGCCGTCGGCTGGGGTTTTCAGCTGCAGTCGCCCGCCATGGTCGCGGCGCTGGCGGCGCTGTTCACGCTGATTGCACTGAACCTCGCGGGGGTATTCCGATTCGGGCAGATCCTGCCCACGTCGCTGGCCAGTGTGCAGGCGCAGCACCCGGTGGCCGACGCGTTCCTGGGCGGCGTGCTCGCCGTGGCCGTCGCGTCCCCCTGCACGGCGCCGTTCATGGGCGCCTCGCTGGGCCTTGCGGCGACGCTGCCCGCCTCCCAGGCGCTGGCCGTGTTTGCTGCGCTGGGCCTGGGCCTGGCCCTGCCCTATCTGGCCGCCAGCTTTGCGCCCGGCGTGGCGCGCGCACTCCCGCGCCCCGGCGCATGG
>NZ_AFAL01001021.1 GCF_000193225.1 Verminephrobacter aporrectodeae subsp. tuberculatae At4
GTGGGGTCGGTGTAGGAGAGGAGGACCGTATCGCCGTGGCCTACGGCGTTGTTGGCCAGCGTCAGCGTCACGGTCTTGGCCGTGGCATTCACGCTCACTGCGGTGACGGCGTTGGCCACGACTGTGCCATTGACGCGCAGCGCAAAGGTCCCGGTGGTCGCGACGTGCGCCGCATCCAGGCCGATCGCTTCGATGTAGCTGAGCACCAACTGGGTGCCATTCACCGTGTTTTCCGTGGCGTTGTTGCTGATCTGCGGGGGGCGTGTGTCCACCGTGTAGTCGCTGCCGGAATTGGACTGGCCCAGCCCGGCGTTGCCCGAAGGGGTGAGCACGTGGATCATGTCCACCGTGACGTGGTTGCCCGCGGCCTCCACGTTCGCCGTGGGCGTCAGGGTGGCGCTCCAGACCGTGCCGCTTGCGTTGGGACTCCAACCGGACAGCGTGCCGTTGGGCGCGCTCACGGCAGCGGAGATGTTTTGCACCGGGATGTCGAAAGTGACGCTGACGGTGGCGGTTTCTCCGACGCACAGTGCGTTGTCGCTGATCGTGATGCCGTTGGCGGCGAGGTGGGGCCGCACGGTGTCCACGGTGAAGTTTTCAGCGGCCGGAAGGGTGCCCGTGAGCAGGTTGCCGGCAGCGTCCCGCAGATTGATGAAACTTTTTATCCTGACGCTGTTGTGCGGCACGATGCTGTTCTCCGGCGGAGTCAGGGTGGCGGTCCAGACCTTGCCGTCCGTGGATGATCTCAGCTCGGACAGCGTGCCGCCGGAGACTTCCAGGTGATCCCGGTTGTTGAGGCCGAGCACCATTTCGTTGAAGGTGATGGTGACGGTGGCCGTTCTGCCGGCCCGCAGGTCGTGATCGCTTATGGCGAAGCTGATCAGCGTGGGCGGCGTGGAATCGATGGCGTAGGCGTTGCTGGAGACGGTTTTGAACAGGGGCCTGTTGCCAGCCAGGTCCATGATGCCGGCGAGGACGGTATCCATGGTGATGCTGCGGTTGCTCACCTCAACGCCTCTGTCCGCGGTCAGCTTGGCGAACCATGTCAGGCCGTCGTCAGAGACCCTGAAGCTGCCCAGCGTACCGTTTTGCACGGTGAGGCTGCGCATGTCATCCTCGTCGAAACCGGTGACCGGTTCCTTGAATTCGACCATGACATCGGTGACTCCTCCCGGCAGCAGACTGCTGTCGCTCACCCGGATGTCGATGGTGGGCCTTGTGGCGTCGACGTCGTAGAGGATACCCGGGACGTTCATCGTTCCCGTTCCCGCTTCGCCCGCGGTATTCCTCACGCCGGCAAGGTTCACCGCGACGGGGTTTTGGGACGTTGAGGGATTGTTCCACGTGAGCCCCGATGTGATGGTGACCTGCCAGGTGTCGCTGCTGCCGTCGGCGCCGGGACTGACGGCGCTCACGCTGCTCACGCTGCCAGCGTTCGGGCGCAGACTCACGTCCGTTGTGCCGAATTCCTTCACCGCTTCGCTGAATTTGACGGTGACGACGGTCGTTCTCCGGTTGAATCCGATGGCGGTTTCGCTGATCGAGTGGCCGGATGCGGCGAGTGTGGGTGCGGTCATGGTGCTTTTCCTTTTTCCGAATGGGCTGCGCGTGGTTTTCCGGATTCAGCTTGTGTGCCGCCTGCGGTCCAGGGACGCAGGCGGCCGTGCCTGTTCCATGGGTTCCGGATCCGGGCAGGCCCTGCCCCCTTCCCCGGGGCGCCGGGAGCACGCTCGGGAATTACCTTCTGGCGCATGGAGCGGGTATCCCTCCCGCAGCGAAGCCCGGTCCATCAGAACCAGATCCCGTGCGCTTGCGCATCGGACGTCTGCCCGACGATGGACAGCAGCATGTGCGCTGCCGTGCCGGGGGCGGTAATGGTTCCGTCGGTCTCGCCGTCGGCGTCGAAAGCGCCGCCGTCCTCGATCCGGAAGTCGAGCCGCAGGCTTTGCCCGTCCTGCACCATCTTGCCGCTGTAGGGCTCGCTCGCCAGGTTCACCCAGGTGCCGGTTCTGTCCCGCAGCCAGTAGCCGTTGGCGTGCTGCGCCGGGTCCACGTAGAGGCTGAAACTCTCGGTGTGTGTGCCGGGAGTCAGCTCTACCTGGAAGCTGGTCAGTCCGCCGAGCGCCTCCAGCGCCCGGGGCAGGTTGGGGGGGATCTTTTTCTGCTCCAGGTGGGCGATGCGTGTGCCGTGATCGGCGCTGGGCTTGCCGTTCTCGCTGCCTGCCACCAGGGTGGTGTAGGTGCTTGCCGGCGTGTCGTCCGAATCGCCTTCCTTCGAGGTGCTGACCGAGATGCGGATCGAACTCACCGAGGATTGTTCGCTGTCCCTGGTTCCGTCCCCGTTGCCGTCGCCCGCCACGGGGGCGGGTCCATGGGGGCGGTAGAGGCCGGGGGTCCGGTCCTCTATTTCGCCGGGAACGCCGTCGTTGTCCCCGCTCGGCTTGCGGATCTTGCTGGGCGGGGGGGCGGCAACGGTGTTCTTCGCTTCGTGCGCGCTGAAACTCGCGGCGTCGTTGCCGCTGCGGTCCTGCAGGGCCTCGGCGTCGTTGCCGGCTGTGGGGTCGGTGTACGAGAGCTTCACCGACTGGCCGTAGGCCACGGCGTGGGCCAGCGTCAGCGCCACGGTATTCGCCAGCGCATCTATGGCGACTGCGGTGACGGCGCTGCGCACGCCATCGACGAGCACCGTGAAGGCTTCGGGGGCCGGCTTGTGCTCGGCGTC
Source organism: Verminephrobacter aporrectodeae subsp. tuberculatae At4 (assembly GCF_000193225.1). GTDB lineage: Bacteria > Pseudomonadota > Gammaproteobacteria > Burkholderiales > Burkholderiaceae_C > Acidovorax > Acidovorax aporrectodeae. The sequence continues at coordinate 2,723 of NZ_AFAL01001021.1, forward strand.
CAGCGCGTTCGCTTCGGCGCAGCTGAGCACCAATTGGTCGCCGTTCGCCTTGGCGCTGCTGATCACCGGGGCCGTCGTGTCGGGTCCGCTGTGCACCGCCATGTCCGTGAAGCCTGCGGCATCGTTGCCGGTCGCGTCCTGTATGGCTGCGGCGCCGGTGTCGGCCGGGGGGCGGTGTAGGCAACGCGCACCGTCTCGCCGCCGGTCACGGGGGTGCTCAGCGTCAGGGTGACGGTCTTCGCTGCGGCATCCACGGCGACCGCGCGAACTGCGTTCGCGACGCCGTTCACGTGCACCGCAAAGGCGGCGCTGTTCGCCGTGTGGACGGCATCCAGCTTGTTCGCTTCGGTGTAGATGAGCACCAGCTGGTCGCCGCTGGCGCTGGCCATGCCGATGACCGGGGCCGTGGTGTCCGGTCCGTTGCCCACTTCCATGGCGCTGAAGCTGGCTGCCACGTTGCCCGTCGTGTCGCGGAGGGTGGCGCTGCCGGTCGCGGGCCGGGTGTAGGCGACGCTCACCGCCTCACCGCCGGTCACGGCGGTGGCCAGTTCCAGCGTCACGGTCTTGGCCGCTGCGTCCACGCTCACGCTGGAGACGGCGTTTGCGACGCCATTCACGAGCACCGCAAAGTCCCCGGGGGCCGGCTTGTTGAGCGCGTCCAGGTCGTTTGCCTCGGTGCAGCTGAGCACCAGGCTCCGGCCGCTGATGCGTGCCTGGCTGATCACCGGGGCCGTCGTGTCGGGGGCGTTGCCCACCGCCATGGCGCTGAAGCTGGCGGCATCGTTGCCGGCAGCGTCCTGCAGGACGGCGTTGCCGGTCCCGGGTCTGGTGTAGGCGACGGTCACGGTCTCACCGCCGGTCACCGCGTGCTCCAAGGCCAGGGTCACGGTCTTGGCCGGAGCATTCACGCGCACCTGGGTGACGGTGTTGCGGACACCATTCACGTGCACGGCGAAGGCCGTTGCGGGCGCGGTATGCGTCGCGTCCAGACCCAGACCGCTGGCTTCGGTGTAGGTCAATACCAGATCGTTCCCGCTGACCGCGGCGCTGTTGATCACCGGGGCCGTGGTGTC
>NZ_AFAL01001020.1 GCF_000193225.1 Verminephrobacter aporrectodeae subsp. tuberculatae At4
ATGGGGGTTCCTTTTGGGGGGATGGTCTGCGATGGATGCGCTGCATCCTGTCTATTGCCGCAGCAGGCTGGCCAGGCTCGCGGCCAGATCCTGCAGGCAGCCCAGGTTGTGCACGGCCAGCACGCCGTGCGCCTGGCGCTGCAATTCGGCGGCGCCGCGCGCCGTGGGCGCGTAGCCCGCGAAGCGCAGCAGGGGGTTGAGCCACAACAGCCGGCCGCAGTGGCGACGCAGCCAGCCCAGTTCCTGCGCCAGCACCTCGGGAGCGCCGGTATCCAGGCCGTCGCTGATCAGCAGCACCAGCGTGCGCCGCCCGACCAGGTGGCGGGCGTGCCGCAGGCGCAGCCGGGCCAGGCTCTCGCCGATGCGCGTGCCGCCAGCAAAATCGGCGATGGCCTGGCTCGCGGCCAAGAGCATGGCGTCGGTGTCGGCCAGGCGGAACGCGGGCGTGAGATCGCTCAGGCCCGTGCCAAAGGCAAACACGTCGCGGCGCAGCGCGGCGCCGCCGGCGCAACGGGCATGGCGCGGCGCGGTGGCCGCGTGCAGAAAGGCCAGCAGCAGGCGGGCGTAGCGCTCCATGGAGCCCGACACATCGACCAGCACGAGCAGCGGCAGCGGCTGCCGGCGCCGTTGCAGCAGCGGCAGTTGCAGCAGTTCGCCCCCGCTGCGCACCGCGTGCTGCATGGCGCCGGGCCAATGCGGGCGGCTGCCGCGCGCCCCGGGGCGCAGCCTGCGCGCGGCGTAGTGCGGCAGCGGCAGGGGGATGTCACGGGCCAGGCGCTCGGCGAGCAGGTATTCGCTCGCCGAGAGCTGG
>NZ_AFAL01001019.1 GCF_000193225.1 Verminephrobacter aporrectodeae subsp. tuberculatae At4
TATGGTGCGGGCACATACGATAGCCCAAGCCATGTCCACATTCACCGAAAGCGCGCGCACCGCGCTGCAACTTGCCCTGTCCCTGGATCCCGTGCTGTGCAGCATCGTGCGCCGCTCGCTCTCGGTCAGCGCCAGCGCCTGCCTGCTGGCCTGCGGCCTGGGTCTGGCGCTGGGCGCCTGGCTCGGCGTGGCGCGCTTTGCCGGGCGCGGCGCGGCGCTGGCGCTGCTCAACACCTTGCTCGCCGTGCCCTCGGTGGTGGTCGGGCTGGTGGTCTACCTGCTGCTCTCGCGCAGCGGGCCGCTGGGCGCGCTGGGCTGGCTCTTCAGCTTCCAGGCCATGGTGCTGGCGCAGACCATCCTGGTGCTGCCGGTGGTCACGGCGCTCACGCGCCAGGTGGTCGAAGACGCCGAGCGCGCGCACGGCGAGCAGCTGCGCTCCATGGGCGCGGGCGCCGCGCTGCGCAGTCTGCTGCTCGCCTGGGACGAGCGCTACGCCCTGCTCACCGTGCTGCTCGCGGCGTTTGGCCGCGCCATCTCCGAGGTCGGCGCGGTGATGATCGTGGGCGGGAACATCGACGGCTTCACGCGCGTGATGACCACGGCCATCGCGCTCGAGACGAGCAAGGGCGACCTGCCCCTGGCGCTGGCGCTGGGCCTGATCCTGCTGGTCGTGGTGCTCGCGCTGAACGTGCTCATCGCCGCGCTGCGCCGCTGGCGCGAGCGCGTTGACGGCGCCGTCGTGCACAGCGTCCCCGCAGGGGCTGCGGCATGAGCGGCGGCGCCGCCAGACCCTGGGTCGAACTGCGCCAGGTGACGCTGCACTACGGCCACGTGCAGGCGCTCGCCGGGGTCACGCTGCGCATCGCGCCCGGCGAGCGCGTGGCACTGGTGGGCGCGAACGGCAGCGGCAAGAGCACGCTGCTGCGCCTGCTGCACGGTCTGGTCGGTGCCCACGGCGGCGGCCTGCAGTGCGACGCCGCACTGCGCCAGGCCATGCTGTTCCAGCGCCCGCACATGCTGCGCACCAGCGCGCAGAACAACGTGGCGCTGGCGCTGTGGCTGCGCGGCACGCGCTGGCGCGACGCGCGCCTGCAGGCGCTGGCGGCGTTGCAGCGCGTGGAACTGCAGGGG
>NZ_AFAL01001018.1 GCF_000193225.1 Verminephrobacter aporrectodeae subsp. tuberculatae At4
GCTCTGCGAGGCCCTGTGGCTGGCGGCACTGGCCTGCGCGCTGGGCCTGCTGCTGGGCCACGCTCTCGCGCACGGGCTCGGCCGGGTGCTGCAAGCGCAGGGCCTGCTGCCGGTCAGCGGTCTGCTGTGGCTGCCCGCCGAGGCCGGCCTGCCCCTGCTCGCCGGCGCACTCGCCGCATTCGCGGCGCTGCTGCCCAGCGTGCTGGCCTACCGCACCGACGTGGCGGAACTGCTGAGCCAGCCTTGATGAACCGATACCCACGCTTCCCCCACCCCCTCCGAAAGGTCCTGCCATGAAGAAACTGTTCACCGCCCTGGCCATTGCCACCCTGCTGCTGACCGAGGCCAGCGCGCATTCCGACAAGGAGACGCAGGCGGACATCGAGCGCCACCGCGCCATGGCCGCCGCGCACGAGGCCGCGGCCAAATGCCTGGAATCCGGCAAGGACCACGACGCCTGCCAAAAGGAACTCCAGAGCGCGTGCAAGGGCCTGGGCATTGGAAAATACTGTGGCATGCGCCACGAGCACTGATCCCTCGCCGCCATGCCCGCCACACCACGCCTTGCCGTTCAAGCGCCAGCCCCTGCACGCCCTGGCATCCGTTCGGCCGTTCTGGCGCTGACCCTGAGCGCCTGCTGCATGGGCGGCGCGGCGGCGCAGGGCGCCAGGCCCGCGGCC
>NZ_AFAL01001017.1 GCF_000193225.1 Verminephrobacter aporrectodeae subsp. tuberculatae At4
CATGGGCCGCATGGCAGCGCGGCTCACGCGAAAAACCGCCTTCAGGTCGGTGTCCAGCACCGCGTCCCAGTCCGCGTCCTTCATGCGCATGGCCAGGGCGTCGCGCGTGATTCCGGCGTTGTTCACCAGCACCTGCAAACCGCCCTGCTGCCGCACGATGGAGTCGATCAGCGCCTCGATCGCCGCGCCATCGTTCACGTTCAGCTGCGCCCCCCGACAGCCCGGGCGGGCCGCCAGCGCCTGGCCGATGCGCTCGGCGCCTGCGTCCGTGGTGGCCGTTCCGACGACCCGGTACCCCTGCGCCGCAAGCTTCATGGCAATCGCCGCGCCAATGCCGCGCGACGCGCCCGTGACCAGCGCCACGGGCGCCGCAGATGGGGATTCCGTCATGTCAACAATTCCCGGGTTTCGGCCAGCGTGGCCGGGTCGAACAACGCAGCGCCGCACAATGCCGGGTCGATGCGCCGGGTCAGGCCCGTGAGCACCTTGCCGGGACCCATTTCAACGAGGTGGCTGGCGCCGCGCGCCTGGAGCGCGCGCACGCATTCCACCCAGCGCACGGGGCAAAACGCCTGGCGGTAGAGCGCGTCGCGTATGGCCTGCGCATCCTGCTGCACGGCCACGTCCACGTTGTTCACCACGGCAATCTGCGGCGGCGCGAGCGCGACGTCGGCCAGCGCCAGGCGCAGTTTCTCGGCGGCAGGCCGCATCAGGCTGGAATGAAAGGGCGCAGACACCGGCAGCGGCAGGGCACGCTTGGCGCCTGCGGCCCTGAGGATTTCGCAGGCCCGGTCCACACCGGCCTGGGTGCCGGCGATCACGGTCTGGACGGGGTCGTTGAAGTTCACCGCCTCGACCACTTCGGGCGTGCCGGCGCCAAACGACGCCAGCGCCTCGGCGCATCCGGCGATGACCCGGGACGCATCCAGACCCAAAATGGCCGCCATGGCGCCGGCGCCAAGCGGCACGGCCGCCTGCATGGCCGCGGCCCGCAGGCGCACCAGGGGCACGGCCTGCGCCAGCGTCAGCACACCGGCGGCGACC
>NZ_AFAL01001016.1 GCF_000193225.1 Verminephrobacter aporrectodeae subsp. tuberculatae At4
CGACGCGGACCAGCTGCTGCGCCGCGAGGCGCCCGTGCGCGGCCGCGTGGGGCAGCCCTCGGTGCCCATCGGCCTGAACCCCGACGGCGCCTTTGCCATCGGCATCCAGATCGGCCGGCGCAGCGCGCAATGGATGCTGCTGGACTTTGCCGGCCAGCTGCGCGAGCGCATCGTGCTCGACTACGCCTTCCCCGACACCGACCTGCTGCTGCCCGCCATGCGCCGCCATCTGAACCGGCTGCTCGACGGTCTGGGAGCGCTGCGCACGCGCGTGGTCGGCGTGGGCGTTGCCGCGCCGTTGCAGCTGGGCGGCTGGCACCGCATGCTCGGACTGACTGCGGCGCAGTCGCAGGCCTGGAACCGCATCGACCTGGCCGCGCAGGTGCAGCGGCTGACCGAGTTGCCCGTGCATTTCGCCCGGGACACCGTGGCCGCCTGCGTGGCCGAACTGCTCCAGGGCCGGGGGCGCGACATCCCGAGCTTTCTGTACCTGTTCATGGACACCTTCGTGGGCGGCGCGCTGGTGCTCGATTCGCGGCTGCACCGGGGCCTGCACGGCAACGCCGGCGCCGTGGCCTCGCTGCCGCTGGCCGTGGCGCAGGGCGCCGAGGGCAGCGCGCTGCCCGCGCAGCTCATCAGCCAGGCCTCGCTGTGGGACCTGGAGCAGCGCCTGCGCGAGCACGGCCTGGACCCCCTGGCCGCTTACGACGA
>NZ_AFAL01001015.1 GCF_000193225.1 Verminephrobacter aporrectodeae subsp. tuberculatae At4
ATCAGGGCCCGCCCGCCATGGGCCACCACGCCGCAGCATGGCAGCCCCCTGGGGCTGCAACGGGCGACGGCAGGAACCTACCCCGGTTTATCTGCTTGCGACACCCGGCACGGCTCGGGATTGGCCGCGTGAATTTGGTCGGCTTCCGGGTGGCAGTCCACCAAAAACTGCATCATTTCCGTTGCATCCTTGCCCAGATAGAAGCGCACCATCTTTTCATTGAACGCGTGGGCTTTGGCGGCCGGTACGCTGATGGCGTCGATGCCATGCGACATCAAAACGCCATTCATCATGAAGCGGGAAGAGCGCTTGTTGCCATCGAAGAAAAATTGCTGCAATGCACCGAACAGAAAAAAAGCAGCTCCTTTTTCAAATGCTTGGCAGGCTTCCAACGCGTTGATACCTTGCTGGAAAATCCGGTTCAGTTCCGGTGCTCCCGGTACTGTCGGCAAAGGTGTATGGCGCCCTTGCTCGCCAAGGCCAACGTCCGGGGTGTAGTTCGTCTCCCTGCCTTCACCACGGAACACGCCCCACTCCAAGGCTTCCCTGCGGACGACGATCCCGTTGATTTCTGCAAACAGTGGTTTGGACAGGGAGAACTTTCCATGCTTCACGATCGAGAGCAGATACTTTGAGCTTTCAGCGAGATTGAGCACTTGCTCTTGGTCAGTAATTCTTCGACCACCAATCGTTACCCCGTCGAGCAGGGTTTTCACCTCCGGGTATGTGAATGGATTTCCCTCAAGGACGCTGGCGTCCCAAACAAACTCTGGAAGCATCCGGTGGAAACGGAAACACACCCGGTCAACCGAGTGCATTGGAATAATGCTTGGGACAGCCGATCTGTCCCAGTGAAAGCCAAGTGAGTCGAATGGTTCCATTCTGGAATCCAGCAGTTTTTGTCCGCAGTATGGAGATGATTCACATTTTTGCGCCCATTCAATTCAGGCTTGGGAGCCGGCGCATGAGGCTGTGGATTATGACCTACGGCGAAGGGATGGGTCCAAGGAGCAGCGCCGCGCCAAGCCAGCGACCAGCATTTTTGGCTCGCCGCCCCTGCGCCCTCGGTCCTCCTGAGCAGCACGGCGCCATGGCTCACGCAACTTTACACCGCGGTCATGCAGAAAGTGATGAGAAGTTACCAAATGAAAAATATCCTGCCATACATTTCGGACTGCAGTGAACAATCAGATTGCTCGAGACCATGTTGGCGCAACGGAAGATCCCCTCGCGATCGGCGAACAACCCGGTTGACCCGGAACGCAGGTCCCACTGTGGTGCGCCTCCATGCCACAGGAAATCGTCTGTCCACAGGGTGGCTTGCCCGGTACCGGTCAGCCAAGCCCATGCCAAACCCCCGCCCCATGCCGCCAGGGACCCCCCACACAGCGCCGCGCACCAACCCGCAAAGCAAGGGCCAAGCGCCGGCGCCAAAGCGGATCCATCAATCCATCAATTCATATCAATCCAGAAGGAAAAAACACCATGTCAACCTCAACCATCGACTTCACATCCAATTTGCCCGGGTCGCCCCGCATCACGATCGACAACAGCAGGCCAGCCGACGAACCCGCCATCATCAGCTTCACCTTCGATGAACCGGTGACAAGCGTCGAAGGCCTTACCCTGGGCGGTCCCGCCAGCGGCCCGACGATCAGTCACCTGAACAGCCCCGACGGCGGCCGGACCTGGCTCGGCATACTGCCGGACGCGAACGACACCGCTGCGTCCATGCTGATGCTGACCGGCGCTACCGTTGCCCCTGCGGCCAAGGCCGAGGAGCAGGTGCTGGCCGACGACCAGAGCAGCACCGACTCGAAGACCGAGGAAGACCACGACCTTTCGCTGGCCGACGACCAGAGCAGCGCCGGCTCGGAGAGCAAAGTGGCGCAGGACACGGACGACGACAAGGCGGACGAGGAGCAGGATGACTCCATGGTGCTCAAGAGCAGCACGGAGGCCACCGCTGCCCCTGCGGCCAAGGCCGAGGAGCAGGTGCTGGCCGACGACCAGAGCAGCACCGACTCGAAGGCCGAGGAGCAGGACACGGACGACTACAGCATGGTCTGGGACGACAGCTGGAACGGCGACAAGGGCTACGCCAATGTCGACGACAGGGACGGTAACTATTACGGCGACGATTACAGCAACGGGGGCTACAACTGGGATTACAACTGGGACGACGCCAGCGGCGCGGCGGACGTGCAGCCGTTGCTCATCGTCGGACGTCCGTCCGATGCGGATTCGTACTGGTTCTGACCCAGACTGACTTGGGCGGCGCGCTACCCGGAGAGAGATCGGGGAACTGGGCGGCGCGCCGCCCTGCTCTGGCTACTTATTCCTTGGCAGCAGGCTACCGGGCTTCTGCCTTGGTGTCGTTGAACCGGCCGTAGCCTTGCAGGCGCTGGTAGCGACGCTCGAGCAGGTCCCGGGGTTTGATGTCCGCGACCTGGCAAGCCCATGCCAAACCCCGCCCCATGCCGCCAGGGTCCCCCCGCGCAGCACCGCGCACCAACCCGCAAAGCAAGGGCCAAGCGCCGGCGCCAAAGCGGATCCATCCAATCCATCAATCCATATCAATCCAGAAGGAAAAACACCATGTCAACCAAA
>NZ_AFAL01001014.1 GCF_000193225.1 Verminephrobacter aporrectodeae subsp. tuberculatae At4
GGTTTGTAGAATCGGATTATCCATGAGCCACCCCTGCCCACTGCCCCCCGCCGATCCGTCCCCGGGTGCGGCAGCGGCGCTTTCCGCGTGCGCGTCCCGTGCACCCGTTTCCTGGCCCGACGCCGCGCGCCGGGCGGCCTTCGAGGCCTGGCTCGCACCCCTGGTCGGGCCGCACCAGTTATTGCCCGAGAGCCTGCGCCCGGCCTCGGAGGACGCGAGCTTTCGGCGCTACCTGCGCATCGACAGCGGCCGCGGCGGGAGCTGCATCGTGATGGACGCGCCCCCGGACCAGGTGGATTGCAGCCCCTTCGTGCGGGTGCAGGGCCTGATGGCCGCTGCGGGGCTGAACGTGCCGCAGATTCTGGCCTGGGGCGAACGCAGCGGCTTCATGCTGCTGTCCGACCTGGGCAGCAGGACGCTGATCGAGCAACTGCACTCCGACCAGCCGCAAGCGGCCTGGCGCTGGTACCAGCAGGCCACCGACCTGCTGCTCGACTGGCAGCGGGCCTCCCGGGCGGACCTGCTGCCCGCCTACGACGCGGCCCTGCTGCGGCGCGAGCTGGCGCAGTTCCCCGACTGGTACCTGGCCGGGTACCGCAGCGTCACGCTCGACGGCGCGCAGCGGACCACGCTCGCCAGCGCCTTCGACGCCATCGTGGCGCACAACCTGGCGGCCCCGTGTGTTTTCGTGCACCGCGACTTCATGGCGCGCAACCTGATGGCGCCCGTGCAGGAGGGCGCGCCGCTGGGCGTGCTCGACTTTCAGGACGCCGTCCACGGCCCCATCACCTACGACATCGCCAGCCTGCTGCGCGACGCCTTCATCAGCTGGGAAGAGGAATTCGTCATCGACGTCACCGTGCGCTACTGGGAGAAGGCGCGCAAGGCCGGCCTGCTGGGCGCGGGCAGCGCCAGCGGCTGGGGCGCGGACTTTGGCGAGTTCTATTCCAGCGTCGAATGGATGGGCCTGCAGCGCCACCTGAAGGTCGCCGGAATTTTTGCGCGCCTGAGCCTGCGCGACGGCAAGCCCCGGTACCTGGCCGACACGCCGCGCTTTCTGGCCTACATCCGCGCCACGGCCGGGCGCTACCGGCAGCTGGCGCCGCTGCTCGCGCTGCTCGAACAAATCGAAGGCGGCGCGGCCAGAACGGACCCTGCGCATGGCCGGGTGTGAGCCGCGCGGCCCGCGCAAGCCGCCGCGCCTCACTGCCCGGCGCCATTGGCCGAGGGCGCCGAGCTCGACCTCCTTGATCTGGAAGTCCAGCCGCAACCGCCCGCCTTCG
>NZ_AFAL01001013.1 GCF_000193225.1 Verminephrobacter aporrectodeae subsp. tuberculatae At4
GGTGCCCAGCGCGGCGCCGAGCGCGAGCGCGCCCACGTCGCCCATGAACAGCTGCGCGGGATGCGTGTTGAACCACAGAAAGGCCAGCCCCGCGCCGGCCATCGCGGCGCAGAAGATCAGCAGTTCGCCCGCGCCGGGGATGTGCGGGAAAAACAGGTAGCGGGAGTACACCGCGTTGCCCGAGACGTAGGCGAACACGCCCAGCGCCGAGCCGACCATGACGACCGGCATGATCGCCAGGCCGTCGAGGCCGTCGGTCAGGTTCACGGCGTTGCTCGAGCCGACGATCACGAGGTAGGTCAGGAACACGAAGCCGAGCACGCCCAGCGGGTAGCTCACCGCCTTGAGGAAGGGCAGCTGCAAACCGGCCTTGGGCGGCAGGTCGAGCGCGAAGCCCGAGCGCACCCAGCCCACGAACAGTTCCAGCACCCGGGTGTTCGAGTTCTCCGAGATGCTGAACACCAGGTACAGCGCCGCCAGCAGGCCGACCAGCGATTGCCAGAGATACTTCTCGCGCGAGCGCATGCCCTCCGGGTCCCGGCGCACCACCTTGCGCCAGTCGTCCACCCAGCCGATGGCGCCAAAGCCCAGCGTGACGATGAGCACGATCCAGACGAAGCGGTTCGACAGGTCGAACCACAGCAGCGTGGCGACCGCGATCGCCAGCAGGATCAGCACCCCCCCCATGGTCGGGGTGCCGCTTTTGGACAGGTGCGTCTGCATCGCGTAGCCGCGCACGGGCTGGCCGATTTTCAGCCCGGTGAGCGCGCGGATCACCCCGGGCCCCGCCACCAGGCCGATGAGCAGCGCCGTCACCGCGGCCATCACGGCGCGGAAGGTGATGTACTGGAACACCCGGAAGAAGCCGAACTCGGGCGACAGCGCCTGCAGCCATTGCGCGAGCAGCATCAGCATGCGCAGCCTCCGCCGGCCGGGGCCTGGAACGACAGCCGTGGCGCCGCCCCGGTGCGCTGCGCGCGCGCGGTTTCAATGCGTTGCGCCATGGCTTTCCTCCGGGTCCGGGTTCTGCGGCGCAGCGCAGGCAATCGCCTGCACCACCTGTTTCATCTGCATGAAGCGCGAGCCCTTGACCAACACGCTGCCCACGCCGGGCAGGGCCTCGCGCACGGCGGCGAGCAGCGCGTCC
>NZ_AFAL01001012.1 GCF_000193225.1 Verminephrobacter aporrectodeae subsp. tuberculatae At4
AAAAAATTGCCCAATAAAGCACCAAACCTGTGTTTAAATCCTAGTCATTTTGTTACGTGTTCGTTTCCATTGAAACCTGTCACAAACAATGGCCACACCGAGTCCGCAACCGCACATCAACCACTTGATCAAAAGGAAACACCATGGCTACTTCCGCTGTCACCACCGTCAGAATTTGGGCCGTGGCATACCACAGACCCTGGGGCCTTCCCTTGGGCTTTCCCGGGGGCACTCCCGGGGCCCTTCCCAGCGGCTTTCCATACAAGCTGCTCGCCGATTCCTCATCGTCCACGGTGTATTTCGAGTTCAACGAAGCGCCGCTGGCGTCGAGTTTCAGCCTCTCCGACTGCACGACCCCGGCCGGTACCTACTGGGCCGACGATTCATTGACCAGGGACCCCCACAATGCCAAGCGCTACTGGGCCAAGCTGACGGCGCACGGGGACGCGGAGAGCGAGAGGGGTCGCGTCGGCCTGAACCTTGCCAACATCACGGATCAGAACGGCAATGCGGGCTCAGGGACCTACTACTCCCCTGAGTTCACGGTCGACACCAAAAGACCCCAGGACGTGCGCATCACGATCGACGACACCGACATCCTGTCCGGCGAAACCGCCACCGTCACCTTTGTTTTCAACACGAAAGTTACTTCCTACTTCCAGAGAAGCCTCGACCTCTCCAAGGCCCGAGGCGAGCTGACGGATTTCGTCACCGCCGACGGCGGTCTCACCTGGACCGCCAAACTCACACCCGCCCTTGCCAACACAAACGCCTCCGATTGCGCGATCTCCCTCAAGCTGAGCCAAGTGTTCGACGTGGGCAGCAACAGGGGATTGAACGCGACCCCTGTCAGCAGCAATGTCTACACCGTCCACGCGCACACCACCGTCAGAATTTGGGCCGTGGCAGACGGCTTTCCCCCGGACCTTCCCGGGGGCTTTCCATACGACCTGCGCGCGTACTCCCCATCGTCCAAGGTGTATTTCGAGTTCAACGAAACGCCGCTGGAGTCGAGTTTCAGCCTCTCCGACTGCACGATCCCGGCCGGTACCTCCTGGGTCAACGGTTCATTGACCAGGGACCCCGACAATGCCAAGCGCTACTGGGCCACGCTGACGGCGCACGAGAACGTGGAAACCGAGAGGGATCGCGTCAGCCTGAACCTTGCCAACATCACATATGAGAACGGCAATGCGGGCTCGGGGACCTGCTATTCCGGTTATTTCACGGTCGACACCAAAAGACCCCAGGATGTGCGCATCACGCTCGACGACACCGAGCTCCTGGCCGGCGAAATCACCACCGTGACCTTTGTTTTCGACACGAAAGTTTCTTCCTACTTCCATGACAAGGTCGACCTCTCCAGGGCCGGAGGCAATCTGACGAATTTCGTCACCGCCGACGGCGGTCTCACCTGGACCGCCAAGTTCACAGCCGTCCTTTCCGGCACGAACTCCTCCCATTGCGCGATCTCCCTCAAGCTGAGCCAAGTGTTCGACATGGGCGGCAACACGGGATTGAACCCGGCCCCTTTCAAAAGCAGTGCCTACTCCGTCCACACCCTGCCCCCCACGCAGCCCGCGGTCACCTCCGTCAGAATTTGGGCCGAGGCATACCGCAGCCCCGGGGGCGCTCCATACGATCTGCGCGCGGATTCCCCATCGTCCAAGGTGTATTTCGAGTTCAACGAAGAGCCGCTGGCGTCGAGTTTCAGCCTCTCCGACTGCACGCCCCCGGCCGGTACCTCCTGGGCCGACGGTTCATTGACCAGGGACCTCGACAATGCCAAGCGCTACTGGGCCACGCTGACGGCGCACGGGGACGTGGAGATCGGGAGGAGTCATCCCGGCTTCGGCCTGAACCTTGCCCGCATCACGGATCGGGTCAGCCTGAACCTTGCCAACATCACGGATCGGAACGGCAATGCGGGCTCGGGGACCTACTATTCCCCTGGTTTCACGATCGACACCAAAAGACCCCAGGACGTGCGCATCACGATCGACGACACCCGCCTCCTGGCCGGCGAAATCGCCACCGTCACCTTTGTTTTCAACACGAAAGTTACTTCCTTCCATGACAAGGTCGACCTCTCCCATGCCGGAGGCTTGCTGACGAATTTCGTCACCGCCGACGACGGCCTCACCTGGACCGCCAAATTCACAGCCGACCTTTCCAGCACGAACACCTCCGATTGCGCGATCTCCCTCAATCTGAGTCAAGTGCTCGACAAGGGCGGCAACTGGGGATCGAACGCGACCCCTTTCAGCAGCAATGTCTACTCCGTCCAAACCCTGACCCCCACGCTGCCCGCGAGTGGAATCACGTTCAGCGACAGCGCATTGACGCTGGACCAGAGGACGATGACCGTCACCTTCACCTTCTCGGAACCGGTCAAGGGTTTCAGAAGCACGAACCTGCAGTTGTCCCCGGGAAAAGGCACGCTGTCCCCTCCGGTCGCCCAAAGCCCCGACGCCAGCGGCCATAGCGCCGTCTGGACTGCCACATTGACGGCCCCGACGGGGGATGACGTCCCGGCCACGAGGAACAACAAAATCACCGTGAACTTCACCGGCATGAGCGATAGCGATGGCAACCCGGTCACGGGCCCTCTGGAATCGAGCAGCACCTACGCCATCGACTTCCAACGGCCGACCGTGGAGATCACGATGGTCAAAACGACGCTGGGAATCGGCGACGTCGGCACCCTCATCCTGCGCTTCTCCGAAAAAGTCATTGGCCTCAGCCTGGACGACCTCCGGGTACACGAAGACTCACCGGTCCGCGGCACTCTGAGCAACTTGATCGACCACGATGGCGGTCATACCTGGCTCGTCACAGTGACCCCGCAGGGCTACACCGAGAACGACGGACGCAAACTGAGCGGCAACTTCGTCGTTTTGCGCCGGAACAGCGTGACGGACGAGGCGGGTAACCAGGGTCCGGACCAGGGAGACGCATACAGCCCCCATTACTCCGTTGACCACCAGGGGCCCCATCTGAGGAGTGGGCTCCCGCATGAGGGTGGCGCCCACATCACCTTCAGGCCGGGAGAGCCGGACACCATCCTCGATGCCGGCGAAACGGCACCATCTCCTTTTCCTTCAACGAGCCAGTGACGACGCTCGACGCCAGTTGCATATCCTTCTACACCATTACAGAGACCAGGACGTCCACCGACATCGTGGACGGTGCCGGTGGCACCGCGACGTCCACCACTGAGAAGGACATCGTGGACGGCTCCGGTGGCACGGTGTCGAACCTGATCTCCACCGACGGCGGCACCAGTTGGACCGCCACACTCACCGCCCCGACAAGCACCGTCGCGATCAGGGAAGTCAACCTGGGCGTGTATTTGAACCGAGTGACCGACCTCTCGGGCAACAAGGGCATATTGCCGCCATCGATGAGCGCCGTCACCGGCATCAAATACGGCATCAACACCAACATCACCACCGGCACGCGCCCCAGCGCCACCATCGCGCTGGCCGACAGCTCGCTCACCGTGGGCGAGAGCACCCTCGTCACCATCACCTTCAACGTGCGCGTCAACGGCCTGGACGCCACCGACGTGGACCTCACGGATGCCAGCGGCACGCTCGGCACGCTAAGCACCGCAGACAACGGCCTCACCTGGACCGCCCGCTTCACGCCCTGGGCCATCTCCCAGGACCCGACCAACACCATCCGCCTGAACTTGGCCGGCGTGACCAATGACAACGGCCGCACGGGCCAAGGCACCGCCGTCAGTTCCAACTACCGCGTCGATACCCTCCCGCCCACCGTGACCATCTGGCTGGACGACACCCGCCTGACCGCTGGCGAGAGCACCACCGTCACCTTCAGCTTCCACGAGCCCGTCACCGGCTTCACGAGCGACGACATCGTTCTTGCCGAAGCCAACGGCACGCTGGGCCCCCTCACGGCGCATGCAGACGGCAGAACCTGGACCGCCACGTTCACGCCAACGGCCAACGTCGAAGACAGCAGCAACACCATCCGCGTCAACCTTACGGGCGTGACCGACGCCGCAGGCAACGCCGCCACCGGCAGCCTCGGCAGCGACAACTACACCGTGGATACCCGGGCAGACACCACGGCCCCGCAGCTGATCGGCACCGGTGACCATCGTCCCAATGTCACTGGCAACCAATTGGTTCTCCGCTTCAGCGACACGGGCGACCTGGACGCGAACCCGACCCGCAAGCCGGCGGGCGGGGCCTTTGCGGTGCTCGTGGATGGCGCCCTGAATGCCGTCACCAACGTCTCCATCAACGGCCAGAACAGAACCGTCACGCTCACGCTGAGCACGGCGGTCATCCACGGCCAGTCGGTCACCGTCGCCTACACCGACCCCACGACCGACGACGACACCAACGCCATACAGGACGCCACCGGCAACGACGCGGCCAGCTTTGCGGCCACCGCGGTGACCAACATCACACCAGACACCACGCCCCCGCAGCTGATCATCACCGGCGACCATCGCCCCAAGGTCAC
>NZ_AFAL01001011.1 GCF_000193225.1 Verminephrobacter aporrectodeae subsp. tuberculatae At4
GCGCTGCCGGACGTGCCCACGGTCGGCGAGGCCGGTTTCCCCGACGCCGCGCTGGAGGGCTGGTCAGGAATTTTCGCGCCCAGAGGGACGCCCGACGCCGTCGTCGAGCGCCTTGCGCGCGCGATCGGGCGCGCCACGCAAGCGCCCGACGTGCGGGCGGCGCTGGCGCGGATCGGCAGCTTTGCAATGGACCTTTCGGACGCGGCGTTCCAGACGTTCGCCGAAGCCGAGGTCGCGCGCTGGCGGGAAATCGTGCTCCGCGCAAACGCGCAGACACGGTGAGCGGCGGCGCCAGGCAAGCCATCGAAAGCCGCTTGAACAGGAAGGACCGGAAATGCGCAAGAGCCACATCGGCAGCGGCGACGCCGACCATATCTGCATCCGCGGCCATGATCTCGCGGACGACTTGCTCGACAAGCACGACTTCGTGGACGTCCTCTGCCTGGCCATCCTGGGCCATTTCCCGGACCCGCGCCTGCGGCGGATGATCAACAACGCGCTGGTCGCGTCCATAGACCATGGCCTGACGCCCAGCGCGCTGGCAACCCGGCTGACCCTGCACGGCGCGCCGGAATCGCTCCAGGGGGCCGTGGCGGCGGGGCTGTTGGGCGCGGGCACGCGTTTTCTGGGAAGCGCCGAAGCGAGCGCGCACTTTCTGCGCACGGCGCTCGACGGCGTCGAACGGCCCGAGGCGCTCTCCGACGCCGAACTCGGCGCGCACGCGCACGCCGTGGTCGCGCGCTGCCGCGCGCAAGGCCAGAAGATCCCGGGCCTGGGCCATCCGATCCACGTTCACGCCGACCCGCGCACCGAGCGCGCGCTGCGCATCGCGCGCGAGGATGGCTATTTCGGCGTGCACTGCCGGTTCGCGCTGCAGTTGGCCGCAGCCCTTGCGCACGCGCTCGGGCGCCCCATGCCCCTGAACGCCGCGGGCTGCAAGGGCGCCGTGCTGCTCGATCTGGGTTTGACGCCCGAGTTCGGCAAGGGACTCGCGCTCATCGGCCGCGTTGCCGGGCTGGTGGCGCACGCCATCGAGGAGCGCAGCCGGCCCCTGGGCCAGGATCTGTGGAACATGGCGTCCGCGGCCTCGCAGGCCGGTGAGGAATGAGCCGCGCGGGGTCGTTCACCCGCGTCCTGCTCCAGAATCAGTGCATCCCTCTGGGCGAGCGTGCCGACCACGACAGGAAACCGAATGCTTATCATTCGTGATCCATGGAATACACTGACGTGACCAGTGCATGCTGGCCGGGACTCGGTGTAACCGCCCTTCCTTCCCTGTAGCCCCGGCCACTGCACAGAGGGAACTCCGTATCGGGTTCCCGCCCCATTTTGGGTCATTGCCAAGCCAGAAAACCTTGTCGATCCAATTCATCATGCGGCAACACAGCACACCACGATCGGCTGCGCCACGCCAGTGCGGCAGCGCCATGATCGAGTTCACCGTGGTCGGCCCCATCATCACGCTGCTGGGGCTGGCCATGCTGCAATACGGTCTGGTGTTCTTCTCCAAAAACCAGATTAACCACGCGAGCTTTATGGCCGCGCGTGCGGGCAGCATGGCCCACGCCAAGCTCCCGGACATCCGCGAAAGCTACCTGCGCGCCCTGGTGCCGCTGTACGGCGGGGGCAGCAACAGCGCGGAACTGGCGCAGGCCAAGGCCAAGGCGGCGGCCGACCTGCAGGGCAATCTGCGCATTGACCTGCTTAACCCCACACGCGCGAGCTTTGACGACTGGAACGATCCCTGGTTGGAGCAAAAGTACAACGCGCGCGCAATACCCAACGCGGGCCTGGCGTACCGCAACAGAAACGTCGGCAGCCAATCGGGCCAGAGCGTGCAGGACGCGAACCTGCTCAAGATCAAGGTGACGCATGGCTACGAACTCAAGATTCCGTTGGTCAGCACCATCTACAAGCACTACCTGAAGTGGTTCGACAACGGCGGCGATAGTTTCCACAGCCAACTCATCGAACAGGGCCGGCTACCGGTCGTCACGCACGTCACGCTGCACATGCAAAGCGACGCCGTCGAGGGCGAGAGCACGGTTTCCAACCCGGGCGCAAGCAATAACGGCAGCCCCGTAAATCCGGGAGGATCGGATGGCCCAGGCGGCAAATCCCCGGCACCCGACTGCATCACCATGGGTTGCACGGTGCTCGATCCGGGTGGAGGCGACTCGGGTGCAGGCGGTGGTACCGGCGACGGTGCTGGCCCGGGCCCAGGCGGCGGCACCGGTGGCGCTGACAACCCGGGCACCGGCGGGGGAGACACGGGCTGTGTCGGTGCGAATTGCCCATCCTGTGGAGCCACCAAATGAACCCGAAACAACTGCTGCACGCAGCCTGCCTTGTATGGGCGGTATTGCTCGGCCAAAGCGCATCGGCCGGTCCGCTCGACGGTCTGCCCGGAGGCAAGACGCCGGGGACCTGCGACCCGAAGCGCCAAAGCTGCATGCCCGGCACAGAAAAGCCCGATACCGCCGGACCGGGCGGCGGGGTCTGCAGCCCCACGCCAGGCGGTGCAACCTGCGGCAGCCCGGGCCCCGCGAGCCAGGGCAACACCAGCGGCACGAACCAGGGCGCGGGCAACCCGATCAACGTCATCAGCGGCAACAAATACCAGCGCGAGGAAGACATGCCCGCGCTGCCCGGCCTGCTCGGACTGGAAATCGTGCGCCACTACAACAGCCAGTACGGCCGTAGCAACGTGCCCCCGGGAATCCTGGGGCGCGGCTGGAAGCTCAGCTACGAAACCGATCTGTACGACATCGGGAACACCGTGCAAATCGTGCAGGCCGACGGCACACGCATCCTCTTCAAAAAGAGCGCGCAAGACCCCAGCCAGTGCGCGAGCGAACAGCCGGACAACGGCGTGGTGAGCATCCGCAACGCGGGCAGAACGCCGCGGACCCGGCAATACCTGTGGCGCTGGGCCGATGGACGCGAACTGCTCTTCAACCACCGGGGCCGGCTCATGCGCATCAGCCTGCCCAGCGGCGAAAGCGTGCAGCTGCAATACAGTGCCAAAGGCCGCTTGCAGCAGGTCACCGACCCGCAAGGGCGAAAACTGCGGCTGAACTACCGGGAGACCCGCCTGGAGCACTACGAGGAATCGTCCCGGGCAATCGCCAAACCGCCGCGCTACGACGGCGTGCAAAGCATGGACAGCCCCGCAGGACGCTTCGAATACAGCTATGGCAGCGCCTTGCCGCCGGGCAGGGAACAGGCCAAGGCCCAGGAACCCCGAGAGCAACAGGAACTCCAGGTGCGCGCGAACCTGGTGCAGGTGCGCCACCCCGCAGAACAGGGCAAGGGAATCACCCGGCACT
>NZ_AFAL01001010.1 GCF_000193225.1 Verminephrobacter aporrectodeae subsp. tuberculatae At4
GAGCCGCGCGCCGCCGTTGATCGCCAGTGCGCGCAGCCGGCCAGACGCGATGTGCTGGAGCACGCTTTCCGCATAGTTGAAGCTGATGTCGACGCTGCCGCCGAGCAGGTCGCTCAGGGAGGAGCGGTTGTTGTACGGCACGTGCGTGAACTCCACCCGGGCCGCGTCCTGAAAGCGCGCCGCGGCCAAGTGCGTCTGGGTGCCCATTCCCGAGGATGCGTAGCTGACGCGCCCCGGCGCCTTGCGCGCCGCTTCGACCAGTTGCGCCACGCTGTGCCAGGGCGTCATGGAGTGGGTCACCAGCACGGTCGATTGGCGAAACAGCGAATGCACGGCGCGCAGATCGCGCGACGGATCGGTGCGCGCGGCCGGTTGCAGGGCCAGATTCGCGGCCTGCGTGCCATGCGTGCCGTAGAGCAGGGTGTAGCCGTCGGCCGGCGCCCGCGCGACGTACTCCGCGCCGATCATGCCGCTGGCGCCGGGCCGGTTCTCGACGACGACCGGCTGCCCCAGCGCCTGGGCCAGCTGGCGCGCGATCAGCCGCCCCTGGTTGTCGGCGATATTGCCGCCCGCAAAGGGGACCACCAGAGTGATGGGGCGCTCCGGCCAGGCGCCCGCGAATGCGCCGCCAGCGCTGAGCAGCAGGCCCGCTGCCAGGCCGGCGAAATGGGTTGAATGGGTTTTCACGTGGATCATGGGCGCCTCCTGCTGCGCAGGTTCAATAGGAATGCCGGCCCGCCGTGGCGCCGGCGTCCACCGGGAGCACGGCGCCGGTGACCCAGCCGGACTCGTCGCTTGCCAGGTAGCGGACCGCGTGCCCTACGTCCCAGCCGCTGCCCTCGGTTTGCAGGAAGGAGCGCTTGCGGCGGGTCTCGCGGATTGCGTCGCTCATTCCGCGTGCGTAGACCATGGGCGTATGCACCATTCCCGGCGCCACGCAATTGACGCGGATGCCTTGCGCGCCGTGGTGCGCCGCCATCGCGCGCGTCATGTTCACCACGGCGCCCTTGGACGTCGGATAGAGCAGGCTGGGGTGCCCGCCGATGAGTCCGGCGACGGATGCGATGTTCACGATCGCGCCCCTGCGCTGCGCCGCCATGTGCGGGATGCAGTGGCGTGCCATGAGCATCATGGAGGTGACGTTGACGCGCAGCGCCATGTCCCAGTCCTGCAGGTCCAGGTCCACCGCCGTCCCCGCGGGACCGGCGATGCCCACGTTGTTCACCAGAATGTCGATGCGGCCCCAGGTCCGTACGGCCTGCTCCACGGCCTCGCGGCAGTCCGCGTCGCGGCTCACGTCGCACACTTGCAGCTGCGCCTGGCCCCCCTCGCGGGCGATCATTTCCTGCGTCGCCTGCGCCCATTCGGCAACGCTGTCGAGCAGCAGCACGCGCGCGCCGTCGCGCGCCAGGAGGAGCGCCGTCGCGCGCCCGTTGCCGACGCCGTCGGCGCGCGAACCGGCGCCGGTGACGAGCGCGACGCGCCCCTGCAGCGAGCGGTCGAAGGTTCTGGCTTCCTGGTCCATGTGCATTCCTGTGGATCAATGAATCGCGCGCGCCTGCCCTTGCCAGTAATGCGCGCGCAGCTGCTTCTTGTCCGGCTTGCCCAGCGGGGTCAGCGGCAGGGCGTCGACGAAATCGACGGTTTTCGGGGTGCAGACCGCCCCCTTGGCCTGGCGCACCAGGGCCCGCAGCGCTTCGCCTTCGACCTGTGCTCCCGGGTGCCTCACGACCACCGCCTTCACGGCCTCGCCCCAGCGTTCGTCGGGCACGCCGATCACCGCGACGGCGGCGACCGCCGGATGCTGCGCGATCACGTCCTCGACCTCCCGGGGGTAGACGTTGAAGCCGCCGGAGATGAGCATGTCCTTGCGCCGATCGACGAGGTGGTAGTAGCCGTTGGCGTCGCGGCGCGCCAGGTCGCCGGTATGCAGCCAGCCGCCGCGCAGCGTCTGGCGCGTGAGCTCCGGCTGCTTCCAGTAGCCGTCCATCACCAGCGGGCTGCGCACGCACAGCTCGCCCACCGCGCCGTCGGCAACCGGCCGGTCCTCGGCGTCGAACAGCGCGACCGTGACGCCGGGGTAGGGCATTCCGGCGGAGGCCAGCACG
>NZ_AFAL01001009.1 GCF_000193225.1 Verminephrobacter aporrectodeae subsp. tuberculatae At4
TCTTGGTACTTGCTCCCCCACGACTGCGACCTATGGCTTGGTTTTCTGGCGTCCTCCCTCTTTTTTTTTGCCCCTGCGCTGTGCTGATGGGCTCTAACAATGGTCGAATCGATCATCACGTACTCGTTGTCCCGGTCTTGCGACAAAGTCTTGAAGATGCGCTGCCAGACATCCGTTTTGCTCCATCGCGAATGGCGCAGATGTACTACCCGAAAATCTCCGAACCGCTCGGGCAGGTCGCGCCACGGGATGCCCGCACGGTATCGGTACAACACCGCCTCAACGAACAAGCGGTTATCGCGTGCCGTCGCCCCAACGTGCCCCTCGCGCCCCGGCAGCATGTCTTTGATGCGCTCCCATTGGTCTTGCCTCAGCGCGTACCTGTGGTTCATCAGCCTTCCTTTGTCATCGTGTTCCGAGTTTAGCGCCGGAGTGACTTCAATTGATGACAGGCCC
>NZ_AFAL01001008.1 GCF_000193225.1 Verminephrobacter aporrectodeae subsp. tuberculatae At4
TCTGACGCTGCCCGGAACGATTTTCGCGCCATGCTCGCGCATCAGCGACTGCACGTAGGGGTCGCTGGCGACGATTTCTTCTGCGCGGAGCCTGGCGGCGGCGGCGGCGGCGGCGATGCGGCGGGCGGGGCTGTCGGCGACGGCGCCCAACTCCACGCTGATCTGGCTGGCGTGGCCCGCAGCCTGCAGCGCCTCGCGCAGGCGCTCGCGTGCCGTGGGCTGGCTGATGAGCGACTCGCTCTCCACGCGCAGCAGCCAGTGCGCGCCGTCGCGCGCCACCAGCTGCGACTGCAGGGCCAATTCGCGCGCCAGTGCCTCGATGGCCCGCGTGGAGACCAGCTGCTGCACGGCGGCGTACCACACGTCGCCCTCTGGCGTGGGGCTGTGGCGCGACGGCGCAGGCTCGGGCGTGGATTCCGGCTCGGGCATCACGCGCACCGGGATGGCGTGCAGCGCGGCCCGCGTGGCTTGCGCCGGTTTCCCATCGCTGGAAAAGTGCTCCGCACTGCGCACCGGCAGCACCGTGGCGGCGGCCTGCGTGCGCGGCGGTCGGTCCGAACCCGGCGGGGAGGGTCCGCCGGCACTGTCTGCTGCGCATGCCGGCGCGGCAGGGGGGGGCACGGGCGGCGGCGGGGGGAGCGGCGCCGCGCCCTCCCCTGGCGCCCTGTCCGGGGGCGCCGCCTCAGGCTGCGTCAGGTTTT
>NZ_AFAL01001007.1 GCF_000193225.1 Verminephrobacter aporrectodeae subsp. tuberculatae At4
TCAGCTCCGGGTCGCGCTCGTTGCCCGGCGCGCAGACGACGCCGTCCATGCCGCGCAGCGCAAAGGTGCGCAGGCTCTCCCTCTCGCGCTCCAGGTCGTTCAGGCCGTTGGCCAGCAGCAGCATGTAGCCGTCTGCGCGAAAGCTTTCCTCGAGCGCGCGGAACGCGCGCGCGTAGAGGGGGTTGGTGACGTCGGAGAACAGGCAGCCAATGGTCCTGCTGCTGCGCGAGCGCAGCGCACGTGCGGCGTGGCTGGGCTGGTAGCGCAGCGCGGCCACCGCCCGTTCGACCTGCTCGCGCACTTCGGCGGAGACATTCGCGGCGCGGTTGAGCACGCGCGAGACGCTGCCCACGGACACGCCGGCGAGCGCGGCAACGTCATGGATGCGGATTTTTCTGTCTTGCATGGGACGGATTGGTCATGGCGGCGGTTTCCGGGATTTCAGCACATGCGCACGCCGCCCCTGCGCGCTACGGACAAACCCGGGTCAAACGAATCGATCGACGGTGCTACGCTGCATGAATCGATTCACTGAGCAAGCAATCCTGGAGGCATCAATGCATGCGCAACGGCCTGTCGGCAGCCGATCGCACCGGGGCACGCCGACCCCCTCACGGCGCGGCCTGTTGCTGGGCACGGCCCTGGGACTTTTGGGCAGCGGCGCTGCGGCGCAACCGGCGAGCTACCCGCAGCGCCCGCTGCGTCTGGTGCTGGGCTTTCCGCCCGGCGGCGCCACCGACCATTCGGCCCGTATGGTGGCGCTGAAGATGGCCGAGCTCGTGGGGCAGCCGATCGTCGTCGAGAACCGCCCGGGCGCGTCCGGGAACATTGCGGCCGAGCACGTCGCGCGCAGCGCGCCCGACGGGTATACGCTGCTCTACACGACGAGCACCGTGCATGCGATCAACCCCAACGTCCACACCAAGCTGCCCTACGACCCGGTGGCCGACTTTGCGCCCGTGCTCTACGTGAGCCGCACGCAGCTCGCGCTGCTGGTGCACAACGCACTGGGCGTGGCGTCGGTGGCGCAGCTGCTGGCGCTGGCGCGCTCCCGGCCGGGCCGGCTGGGCTACGCATCGGCCGGATCGGGCAGCACCCAGCATCTGGCGGGCGCGCTGTTTTGCCGCCAAGCCGGCATCGAGGCGCTGCACGTTCCGTACAAGGGCAGTTCGCCGGCGCTCACGGACCTGATTTCGGGGCAGGTGGATTTCATGATCGATACCCTGTCCGCGTCCCTGCCCTTCATGCGCGGGGGCCGGCTGCGCGCGCTTGCGGTCAGCGGACGCACGCGCGCACCGGCGGCTGCGCAGCTGCCGACCATCGACGCCTCGGGCGTCAAGGGCTACGAGGTGATGGCCTGGGGCGGCATCGTGGTGCCCCGGGGGACGCCGGCGGACGTGGTGCGCACGCTGAATGCTGCGGGCAATGAGGCGCTGCGCTCGGCCGATATCGTCTCGCGGGCGGCCGACTCGGGCAGCGAGCTGCAGGGCGGGACGCCCGAGCGCTTTGGCGCCTGGATCGGCGAGGAGCTCGCGCGCTGGAAGCTTGCGGTGGCCGCCGCAGGGGTCGTGGCGCAATGAACGGGCAGCAGCAGCACGACCCTTGCGCGCTCGCGGTGCAGGCGCA
>NZ_AFAL01001006.1 GCF_000193225.1 Verminephrobacter aporrectodeae subsp. tuberculatae At4
CTGCGCAGCCTGCCGTTCCTCGGCGCCGACCTGCAGCACGCCCTGCAAGGCGTCGGCGCCCAGGGCCCGGCCCGGCTGAGCACGCGCTGGAACGGCGGCTGGCAGACGCTGGTGCAGCAGTTGCAAGCGACGAGCGCAGGCGCCGCACGGCCCACGGACCAGGAGCGCTTCGATCTGCAGGCCACGCTGAGCACAGCGCAGCTCGATCTGACGCTGCCGTCCGCAGCGGGCGCCGACGCAGCGCGCCAGGCGCTTCAATTGCGCGCCGTGCAGGCGGAACTCTCGGGCAACCTGGGGCAGGCCAGCCTGGCCCTCTCCGCAGAGCTGCGCAGCCCTGCGCCCCGCGCCGTGCAAGCCGCCCTGCAGGCGCGCATCTCGGGTGGGCTGGTCGCCGCCGGGCAATGGCGCGCGCAGATCAACCACTTGCGCTTGCAGGCGCAACCCGGCCCGCCCGCGGCAGGGCAAAACAGCCCGCCCCCCGGACCCCCCTGGGCACTGCAACTGGTGGAGCCGCTGCGCATCAGCGTGCACGGCGCCGCGCCCCAGGCGGGTGCCAGCGCGCATTCCGCGCCGCCCCCCGCATTCCGCCTCGAAACCTCGGCCGGCCAAGCCCGTCTCACCGGCCCGCTGCCCGGAACGGTGGCGCTGCGCTGGCAGCCGCTGCGCTGGTCTGGCGGTGCGGGGGCGCCCCCGCAACTACAGACCCAGGGAACATTGCAGGGCCTGCCCATGGCCTGGGTGGACGCCCTGGACACCCTGGGTCCGGGCACACCGCCCGCCGGCAGCCCCGCGCAACCTCTGCTCGCGCGCATGGGGCTGGCCAGCGACATCGTGCTCGACGGGCAGTGGAACGTGGAGCGCCGTGCCGGCCTGCGCGCCAGCGCCAGCCTGCGCCGCGCCAGCGGCGATTTGCGCATCCTCACGGT
>NZ_AFAL01001005.1 GCF_000193225.1 Verminephrobacter aporrectodeae subsp. tuberculatae At4
CGTCGAGCAAGGCAATGTCCTGCGGCGTGGTCACGATCACGGCGCCCGTCATGGGAACGCGCTGGCTCAGGGTGAGCTGGATGTCGCCCGTGCCGGGCGGCATATCGACGATGAGGTAGTCCAGGTCGCGCCAGCGGGTCTGGCGCAGCAACTGCTCCAGCGCCTGGGTGGCCATGGGGCCGCGCCAGATCATGGCCTCGTCCTGATCGACGAGAAAACCGATGGACATGACCTGCACGCCGTAGTTCTCCAGCGGCTCCATGGTCTTTCCGTCCGCGCTCTCGGGGCGGCGGTTGATGCCCAGCATCATGGGCTGGCTGGGGCCGTAAATGTCGGCGTCGAGCACGCCCACGCTGGCGCCTTCCGCGGCCAGGGCCAGGGCCAGGTTCGCGGCCGTGGTGCTCTTGCCCACGCCCCCCTTGCCCGAGGCCACGGCGACGATGTTCTTGACCTGGGGCAGAAGGGGCACGCCGCGCTGCACGGCGTGGGCAATGATCCGGGTGCGGATATCGACCGAGACGTTCCCGACCCCCGCAACGCCCTTGGCCGCAGCCACCAGGCTGCGGCGCAATTCGGGCAGCAGGCTCTTGGCGGGGTAGCCCAGTTCCACGTCGAAGGCCACGTCGCTGCCGTCGATGCGCAGATCGCGCAGCGCCCGGGTGCTGACGAAATCCTTGCCCGTATGCGGGTCCTGCACGCGGGAAAGCGCGGCCAAAAGGCTTTGTTCTGTGACTGCCATGCAAATTCACTCCTGTGGGGCGGTGGGGCGCAGTCTATCGAAGCGCCCGGCCTCGCACATTCTTCACGGCACCGTGCCGCCGAGCCGGATGGGCCGCGATCGGGCGGCCGCTCTGCGGGACAATCTGCCCCCGC
This sequence comes from Verminephrobacter aporrectodeae subsp. tuberculatae At4, assembly GCF_000193225.1. Taxonomy (GTDB): domain Bacteria; phylum Pseudomonadota; class Gammaproteobacteria; order Burkholderiales; family Burkholderiaceae_C; genus Acidovorax; species Acidovorax aporrectodeae. Next base: position 874 of record NZ_AFAL01001005.1, read on the forward strand.
CCGCGCAGACCGCCCATGCCATCCACCGCCCGCCCTGAAACCCCCGACTCCCACGCTCCCCGGGCGCCCGCAACCGGCCTGCTGCTGACCGGCGGCGGCGCCCGGGCCGCGTACCAGGTGGGGGTGCTCGAGGCGATTGCCGACATCCGCCGCGCCTGCGGGGTGGGCCGCGCGCCGAACCCGTTTCCCATCATCGCCGGCACCTCGGCCGGGGCGATCAACGCGGCGGCGCTGGCCTGCGGCGCCGACGACTTCGGGCGGACGGTGCGCCGCATGGCGCGCGCGTGGCGCCAGGTCCACGCGCAGCAGGTGTACGGCGCCGATTCGCTGAGCGTGATGCGCAGCGGCGCGCGCTGGCTCACGCTGCTTTCCGTGGGCTGGGCGCTGGCGCGCTGGCGGCGCATGCACCCGCACTCGCTGCTGGACAATGCGCCGCTGGAAAAACTGCTCGCCGAGATGGTTCCCCTGGAACGCCTGCCCCAGCTCATCCGCGGGGGCAGCTGAGCGCGCTGGCAGTGACGGCTTCGAGCTATAGCTCGGGCGAGCACGTCACCTTCTTTGAAGCGGCCCAGCCCCTCAGGCCCTGGGTGCGCTCGCAGCGCAAGGCCGTGTGTGGCCCGATCACGCACGCGCACCTGCTGGCGTCCTCGGCGATCCCGTTCGTCTTTCCGGCCCGGGGTCTGGTGCTGGACGGGCACACCGAGTATTTTGGCGACGGCTCCATGCGCCAGTCGGCCCCCATCGCACCCGCGATCCACCTCGGGGCCGAGCGCATCGTGGTGATTGGCGCGGGCCGCATGCACGAGCCCCGGGACCACACTGCGGTGCAGCCCACGCCCGACTACCCCTCGCTGGCGCAGATCGCGGGGCACGCGCTGTCGAACATCTTTCTGGACGCCCTGGCGGTGGACGTGGAACGGGTGCTGCGCATCAACCAGACCCTGTCGCTGATCCCCGAAGAACGGCGTGCGCAGAGCGCGCTGCGCCCCATCGAACTGCTGGTGATCGCCCCCTCGCAGCGGCTCGACGCCGTGGCCGCGCGCCATGTGGGCGATCTGCCCGCGCCCGTGCGCGCCATGCTCGGCGCGCTCGGCGTGAGCTCCAGCCAGGCGGACGCGCGCAGCGCCGCGCTGGCCAGCTACCTGCTGTTCGAGGGGGGCTACACGCGGGAGCTGATGGCCCTGGGCCGGGCCGACACCCTGGCCCTGCGCGACAAGGTGTGCCGCTTCTTTGGCTGGAGCGACGGCGGCGCCTTCTTGCCTGCATCCTGATTCCCAAGGGCTGCGAGACATGCATCACCTGGCGGGAGCCAGGAGAACGCGCCGGTCCAGTGGCCACAAGGGGGAGGCCAGCGGTCTGCTCGGCTTCGCGGCGGAACCCGTATTTTGCCCCGGAAATAGCAGCACAAAATGAAACGGCTGCATCTTGCGTCATAGCAAGGCGAAAACCGTATGGATGGCGATGGTTTGCAACACCGCCATGACGGGAAAGGTGCATTTTGATGTGCTGATATTTGCGGGGCATGACACCAGTGCAGAGGAGCGGGAATTACCGTTTGCACTGAAGGGACAAGAGCAGTTACACGTCGCATCATTGGTTACGTACAATGATGTGTCATCTCAAACAGTTGCCTTCCCCCTTGTGGGCACCGCATTGCCAAGCAGGCCTGCATGAGGCAAGGCAAACCACCGAATCTGGCCACAGGCGACAGGTACTCCCGCGCCATCCACAGTACCCGCCCACCGATCAAGGAACGCCATGGCAACAACCACAGCCCTCACTGCCACGATCACGATTAGTGACAACAAACTAAGCCTTGGCGAAAGCGCCACCGTCACCATTACCTTCTCCGAAGCCATCCGTGCCAGCAGTTTCACCACCGACGACCTGACCGTGGGCGGTGGCGCGCAACTGTCCAACCTGCGCAGCACCGACCGTGGGACCACCTGGCAGGTCACGCTGACGGCCCCGGGGAATCCGGACCCTGACTCCACCAATCCCGGCACAGTGCGCGACTCGACGGGCAATCGGATCCGTGTCAACCTCGCCGGCGTCGTGACCAACAGAGCAAGCCAGGCGGGCGTGGGCGAGGCTGTCTCCACGGTCACCTACGACTTCGACGCCCGGCGCCCCACGGCCACCATCACGCTGGCCGACAGCGGACTCACCGCAGGGGAAAGCACCACCGTC
>NZ_AFAL01001004.1 GCF_000193225.1 Verminephrobacter aporrectodeae subsp. tuberculatae At4
CTCGCGGCGGCCAGCCACCAGGCCTCGCGCTGCGCGCCGCGCAACGGGGCCAAGAGGGCCCGGGAGCTGCTCACCCGCGCCACGATCCACTGCGGCAGCGGCATTCCCGCCATGCTCACGACATGCTCGGGCTGCATATGCGTCACGCCCCGCCCCGCAATCGGCTGCGCCCGTTCCAGCCAGTGCAGGTAGACCGGCGCCAGCCCGGCCTCGTCGCGCACCTGGCCCAGGACGCGCGCGGGGTCCGAATGCGCGAGGATGGTTCCGTCGCGCGTAAAAACCACGAGCTGCGAGTCGTCGTGCGCGGGCAAGGTCATCGAAGGAGGCAGCAGGCTCTGCGACTGCAAGCGCAGCGCCCCGGCGACCACGCCCAGCACCGTGCCGTCTTCGTGGTGCAGCGGCATGGTGAACATGACCCGCGCCTCGCCGCCACCATGCCCCGCGATGAGCTCCGACACCAGCGGCTTGCCGCCGGCGAGCGTGCGGCCCAGCGCGTCGCGCTCGGCGGGGTCCAGGTCGGCGCTCTTCTGCGCGCGCCCGGCGCGCAGGTTCAGGCGCAATTCGCCATTCGCGCGCAGCACCTGCAAGGTATCGAAGAACTGCACGGCGGGCAGACCCTGCTGCTGCAACCACTCGGGCGCAGCGGGCGACTCCAGCATGCCCGGCGTGATTCCCGCAGCCACGCTGCGCAGCAGCTTCTGGCTCTGCTCGATCTTGCTCGCCAGCAGGCGCGCCACGACCTCGACCTCGTCGGTCTGGCGACCCACCACCCGGCGCACGGCCTCCTGCCCCGAGGCCCGCGTGACC
>NZ_AFAL01001003.1 GCF_000193225.1 Verminephrobacter aporrectodeae subsp. tuberculatae At4
CGCTGGCGCAGCCGGCGCACAGCAGCAGGGCGCCGGCGGCGCCGGCGCGCAGCAGGGGCTGCGGGGGGAGGGTGGCGGTCGGCATGGTGCACGTTCCGGGCAGAGTGATCCGGGGGGCGCTCACAGCTGGCCGAGCCGGGCGAGCATCTGGTCCGAAGTCTGGACCGCCTTGGCGTTCATTTCGTACGCGCGCTGGGTCTGGATCATGCTGATCAGCTCCTGCACGACGTTCACGTTCGACGCCTCCAGAAAGCCCTGCTTGAGGACGCCCAGGCCATTGCTTGCGGGTGTTCCCTGCTGCGGTTGCCCGGACGCGGCCGACTCCTGGAACAGGTTTTGCCCGATGGGCTCCAGCCCCGCCGGGTTGATGAACGCGGACAGGGTCAGATTGCCCAGCGGCTGCGGCTGCGCGTTGCCCTGCAGCGTGGCGGAGACCGCGCCATCGGTGCCGATGGTCAGGCTGGTGGCGTTTGCCGGAACGGTGATCCCGTTGGCCACGGGCATCCCGTTGGAGGTCACCAGGTGGCCCTGCGCGTCCACCTGGAACGAGCCGTCGCGGGTGTAGCCCGGGGTGCCGTCGGGCAGCGTGACCTCGAAGAAGCCGTTGCCGTTGATCGCCACGTCCAGGTTGTTCGTGGTCTCCTGCAGGCTGCCCTGCACAAAGCTGCGGCTGGTCGCCACGGTGCGCACGCCCAGGCCCAGGTGCAGGCCGGTGGGCAGCTGGTTTTGCTCGGTGGCGTTGGCGCCCACCTGGCGCAGGTTCTGGTAGATCAGGTCTTCAAAGACTGCGTGGTTGCGCTTGTAGCCGGTGGTCGAGACGTTCGCCAGGTTGTGCGCGACCACGTCGAGCTGCGTCTGCTGGGCAGACATTCCGGTCTTGGCGATCCAGAGGGAGTGAATCATGCGGCCTCCTCTTGGGCTGAGTGAAGTGGTGGGTGGGTGCGCCGGGTGCTGCGGGCAGGGATTCGGCGCGTGCGCGTCAGCCGGTCAAGCCCAGCAGCTGGCTGGCGCTCTTGTCGTCGGCCTCGGCGGTCTGCAGCAGGCGTATCTGCTGCTCGAACTGGTGCGCGGCGGCGATCAGCGCGACCAGGCAGTCCACGGGGTTCACGTTCGATCCCTCGACCGCGCCGGCGAGCATGCGGGCGTTGGCGTCGTGCGCGAGCGGGTTCCCCGATGCGCTGCGAAACAGCCCGTCGTCGCCGCGCTGCAGCGGGTCCTCGGGCGTGGGCGTGGCGAGCTTGATGCGGCCCACGGTCTGCGCGGGCCGGCCCGCGACCCGGGCGCTGACGCTGCCGTCGGCGCCGAGCGAGACG
>NZ_AFAL01001002.1 GCF_000193225.1 Verminephrobacter aporrectodeae subsp. tuberculatae At4
CCGGCCTTGCGCAGTTCGAGCGCGAGATTCGTGTGGCGCGCGTCGAGCGGGATGGTGTTCTGAACCGCCCGGTGGTTCATCATGTACAGGCCGGTCAGCAGGCTGGCGCGGCCCGGGCCGCAGGGAACGGCCTGGGTGTAGTGGCGCTTGAAGGTGACGCCTTCCGCGGCCAGCGCGGCGATATGCGGCGTCTCGACCACCGGGTGCCCGAGCATGGGCAGGCAGTCCCCGCGCCACTGGTCCACGACGATGAGCAGCACGTTCTTTTTCTTCATGGCTTTTTCCAATGTTTCAGCGCTTCCGGCGCGCAGGCTTGCACGGCCGGGCCATGATGGCGCGCGGGTTTCCGGATTTCGGGCAGAGGGTTCATGCAGCCTGAATGCACGCCACGTGGTGCCGGGAATCGACGGCGCGCTGCACGGGGACATGCTGCGCGCAACCGGGCTGGAACTGCCGGCAGCGGGGGCCAAAGCTGCAACCACGCGGCATGCGGCCCGGCTCGGGAACGCTGCCGGCCATGGAGAGCAGCCGTTCGGGCGCCCGGTGCAGGTCGGGCAGCGCTGCCAGCAGCCCCTGCGTGTAAGGATGGCCCGGGTGCTGAAACAGGCGCTGGCGCGGGGCCTGCTCGACGACGTGGCCCGCGTACATCACCAGCACCCGCTCGCACAGGCTGGCGATCACCCCCAGATCGTGCGAGATCAGCGCCAGCGCCATGCCGCTGTCGTCCCGGATTTCGGCCAGCAGCGCCAGAATCTGCGCCTGTATCGTGGCGTCCAGCGCCGTCGTGGGTTCGTCGGCGACCAATAGCTCGGGCTCGCCCGCCAGCGCCATGGCGATCATCGCGCGCTGGTTCATCCCGCCCGACAAGGTGTGCGGGTACGCATCCAGGCAGCGTCCGGCGTTCGGAATCTGCACCCGGTCGAGCAAGCGCAGCGCCTCTGCCCGGGCCGCCGTGCCGCGCAAGGCGCGGTGCAGCGCCAGCGACTCCATCAATTGGCGGCCGATGCGCTGCACCGGATTCAGCGCGGACGTGGGGTCCTGGAAGATCATCGCAATGCGCTTGCCGCGCACCGGCGCCAGGGCGTCGCCGGACAGCGTATGCAGCGGCTCGCCGCGCAGATGCACCGCCCCGCTGACCTGCGCGCGCGCGCCGAGCAGACCCAGAACGGCGAGCCAGGTCACGCTCTTGCCGCAACCCGACTCGCCCACGATGCCCAGCGACTCCCCCGGGTAGATATCCAGATCGACGCCGTGCAGGACGGGAACCTGGACTCCCGCGGTGTCGAATGCGACGCGCAGGTTGCGGATCGACAGCAATGCGGCTGTGGCGCTGTGCGGAGTTTTCATTTCTTGGGCAGGTGCAGGTTGTCGGCGCGAAAGTCCATGGCGAACGTCGGGGACCATGTCCAGCCGATGTCCCGGCGCTTGCCGTAGAACGCCGCATTGCGGTGCAGGACGATGTAGGCCGGGTCCTCGCGTTCGGCGATTTCCAGCATGCGGCGGAAAACACGGCTGCGGCGCGCCATGTCGGCGGAACTCTCCAGCAGGCTCGACAGCGTGTTGAACTCGTCGTTCGACCATTCACCCATTTGCTGCTGCTGACCGTTGGGTCCGTGGTTGTTGATGATCGAGCCCACGGGGTCGTTGAAGGGCGCGGAATTCGACCAATCGCGCAGCCCCCGGGGCGCACTGCGATCGAAGATCTGCTGCCAGTTCTCCTTCATTTGCAGTTCGACGTTCAGACCGACTGCGCGCCACATCTCCACCAGAATCTGCGCCGTTTGCACCTGGTTCGTGTAGTAGTTGTTCAGCACGCGAAACGGAATGGGCTCGCCCTTGTAGCCCGCTTCCTGGATCAGCCGGGCGGCCAGCTTGGGGTCGTAGCGCGGAACGCCCCAGTCCTTTTGGAACATGGGGCCGTAGTATTCCCACTGCAAACCGGCGGGAACGCTGGTCCGGTCCGCCCAGAGCGCACGGACGATGGCGTCGCGGTCGATGGCGTGGGCCATGGCCAAACGGATTTTCGGGTTCGCCAACTGCGGATGGTGCTTGTCAAAGGCGATCAACCGATGGTTCAGCACGGGGCCGCCGACGACTTCAAACTTCGGATTCGCCTCGATGGTCCTGATCTGGTCCGGGGGGATGTCGGTCACGAAATCGTATTCGCCGCTGAGCAAACCGGCGACCCGCCCCGAGACCTCGGGGACCACCTGATAGCGCAGCTCGCGCACCGGGGGCTTGCCGCCGTAGTAGGCATCGTGCGCGGCCAGGACCAGCACGTTGTCGCGCCGGAATTCCTTGACCTTGTAAGGGCCTGCGGAGACCGGGTTGAGCGCCCAGGAGGCCCAATCCTTGGCGGCGAGGAAGGCGCGCTTGGAGATGATCTCCGACCCGGAGCGCGCGATGCGGCCCTCGAGCGTGACGTCGGGAACGGCGTTCACGAAGCGCACGGTGTACTTGTCGACGACCTGGACCCGCTCCAGCGACGGCCACAGGCGCCGGGCGACGGCCGGCACTTCATGCGGCAGTTCCAACGCCTTGCCCGCAGGCGGCGCGCCCGTGGCAGAGGCGTCGGTCTGGATGGTGCGGGTCTCCTGCCCGGCGCGCAGCGGCGCGGTCGCGGCAAACATGTGCTCGGGGCCGAAGCTGAAGGCCACGTCTTCGGCGGTCATCTCGTCGCCGTTGTGAAACTTCACGCCCCGGCGCAGCCGGAGCTCCACGGTGCGCTCGTCGATGCGCTTCCACGCGGTGGCCAGGCTCGGCTGGAGCGACAGGTCGCCCTGCCGCTGGAGTTCGATCAGGTTCGCGTAGATCATGGGAAAGATGCGCGACCCCACATTGCTTTGTTCGCGCAAAGGGGTCAGCGTCCCGTTGGTCGTCACTTGCTGGACGGCGATTCTGAGTACCGGGCGCGCGTCCGTCTGGGCCAGCGCCGCCGCGGTCATGAGCGTGCAGACGATGGCGCTCGCCATCGATCTGCCCAAGGTTGTGGTCATGGGTCTTCTCCGTGTTGCCTCCTGAATTGTCGAAAGCAAAAATGTCGGGATGAAGGCAGTTTGAAGGCTGTTTCATCGTAACTACTCAGCCCCCCCCCGCCGTAGGCCATAATCCGCAACTTGATGCAACAGCTACCCGACCTCAGCACACTTAGTTCGACCCAGATGGGCACACTGGTCTTGGAGCTATGGGCGATGGTGCAGA
>NZ_AFAL01001001.1 GCF_000193225.1 Verminephrobacter aporrectodeae subsp. tuberculatae At4
CACCAGCGTGTACGGCAACCACCAGAACCTGGCCGCCGACGGCTCGGGCTTGGGTGCGCCGGATGTCCAGGCCACGACCCCAGCCAACGGCGGGACCGGAACCAACGGCGTGCTCGCGGGTTCCGTGGCCATCAGCGGCTACCTGGGAACCGGCACCCTGACCGTGGCCGAAAGCGCCACGGCCAAGGCCAGCGCCGATCAGATCAATGCGCTCAAGGCAAGCACCGGCGTGGCGGCAACGGCCCGCACCGAGGTGCACCTGGCCGGCATGGCCGCCGTGGGCGGGTACACGCTGAGGCTCGAGGGCGACAACCTGGGCAACGCCCAGACGGTTTCCTTCACCCTGACGTCGGCCAGCGGCGCCGACCGCCTGTCCGCCGCCGTGTCCGCGATCAATGAGCAGTCGGCAAAAACCGGAATCAACGCCTGGCTGAACGCCGACGGCAGCCAGATCGTTCTGAGCAACGCCACGGGAAACAACATCGTGGTGGGCGACACGGCGATCCCCAACGCCGCGCCCGTCACGGTCACGGGCTACGACGCGGCGGGCACAATCGTCGGCACGGGGCGCGCGCTGACCGTCGACGCCGTCGCAAGTTTCGTCAACATCGGCGGCTACATCATGCTGGATTCGGAGCGCTCGTTCGCCGTCGCCTCGGCCAGCAACCAGCTGAGCAACGGCGGCTCGCAGCTGCACACCGTCGCCGGCCTGGACGTGAGCCGCTTCACCAGCGCCACCGACGCCCTGAAGACCGTGGACTCGGCACTGACCTTCGTGAGCAGCGAGCGCGCCAAGCTCGGGGCGCTGCAAGCGCGCTTCGAGAGCACGATCAGCAATCTGCAAATCACTTCGGAAAACCTGTCCGCGTCCCGCTCGCGGATTCTGGACGCCGACTTCGCTGCGGAAACGGCGAACCTCTCGCGCACGCAGATTCTCCAGCAGGCCGGCACGGCGATGGTCGCGCAGGCGAACCAGCTGCCCCAGGGCGTGCTCGCCCTGCTGCGCTAAGGGAGCGTTGGGCGGATAAGCGGCACAAGAGCCGACCAGCGGCGGCCTTGCCCCCCTCAAGTTTTCCGACGGCACCCCGAAAACCATGGCAACGGATCGCAGACAGGCTCTCGGCGGCCCGCCGTTCACCCGCTGGCCCGCAAGCCGCAGGGAACCCTTTGCAAGCCGGCCCGGCGCCCGCGCTAACGCCTTTTTGATCTGTTTTTTTCTGGAGATTCGCCATGGCTTCCACCATCAATACGAACATCAACACGCTGACCGCGCAGCGCAACCTGGGCCTGAGCCAGGCTTCGCTGAGTCAGTCGATCCAGCGCCTGTCGTCGGGCCTGCGCATCAACAGCGCCAAGGACGACGCCGCGGGCCTGGCGATCACCGAGCGCTTCACGACCCAGATCCGCGGCCTGAACCAGGCGGCGCGCAACGCCAACGACGGCATCTCGCTCGCGCAGACCACGGAGGGCGCACTCAAGTCCGCCGGGGACATCTTGCAGCGCGTGCGCGAGCTCGCGGTGCAGTCGGCGAACGCCACGAACAGCGCCGTCGATCGCCAGGCCTTGCAGCGCGAAGTGGGTCAGCTGGTCGCGGAACTCGACCGCATCGCGCAGACCACGGAATTCAGCGGCACCAGGCTGCTCGACGGCAGCTTTGGAACGCAGCAATTCCAGGTGGGCGCGAACGCGAACCAGACCATCGTCGCGGCCACCGTGAACATGCGCACCAGCGTGTACGGCAACAACCAGAACCTGGCCGCCAACGGCTCGGGCCCCGGCTCGGCGGATGTCGTGGTCACGGACCCAACCAACCACGGGACCGGAACCAACGGCGTGACTGCGGGGACCATGGCCGTCAGCGGCTACCTGGGAACCGGCACCCTGACCGTGGCCCTGAGCGACACGGCCAAGGCCACCGCCGATCAGATCAATGCGCTCAAGGCGGACACCGGCGTGACGGCAACGGCCCGCACCGAGGTGCACCTGGGCGGCATGGCCGCCGTGGGCGGGTACACGCTGAAGCTCGAGGGCGACAACCTGGGCAACGCCCAGACGGTTTCCTTCACCCTGACGTCGGCCACCGGCGCCGACCGCCTGTCCACCGCCGTGTCCGCGATCAATGAGCAGTCGGCAAAAACCGGAATCAACGCCTGGCTGAGCGCCGACGGCAGCCAGATCGTTCTGACCAACGCCACGGGAAACAACATCGTGGTGAGCGACACGGAGATCCCCAACGCCGCGCCCGTCACGGTCACGGGCTACAACGCGGCGGGCACGAGCTTCGGCGCGGGGCGCACGATGGCCGTCGACGCCGTCGCCAATTTCGTGAACACCGGCGGCTACATCACGCTGGATTCGGAGCGCTCGTTCTCCGTCGCCTCGGCCAGCAACCAGCTGAACAACGGCGGCTCGCAGCTGCACACCGTCGCCGGCCTGGACGTGAGCACCTTCACCGTCGCCACCGACGCCCTGAAGACCGTGGACTCGGCGCTGACCTTCATCAACAGCGAGCGCGCCAAGCTCGGGGCGCTGCAATCGCGCTTCGAGAGCACGATCAGCAATCTGCAAATCACTTCGGAAAACCTGTCCGCTTCCCGCTCGCGGATTCTGGACGCCGACTTCGCTGCGGAAACGGCGAACCTCTCGCGCACGCAGATTCTGCAGCAGGCCGGCACGGCAATGGTCGCGCAGGCGAACCAGCTGCCCCAGGGCGTGCTCGCCCTGTTGCGCTAACCAACCTATGGGCCGTGGGTGGCGCGCACGGCGCCCCGGTGAACGCCGTCGGGCGCCTGCGTTGGCGCCGCTCAGGAGCTTGGCATGGCAAATATTTCATCCCCGGGAATCGGGACCAATGGACTGGACGTCAAGAGCATCATTTCCCAGCTCGTCGCGCTGGAGAGACAGCCCCTGGACACGCTCAAGCTGCAAGCGGCGACGGTGCGTACCGAAATCTCTGCCATCGGCCAGATCAAGTCGCTGGTCGCCACGCTCAGCGACGCGGCGGGCCGCCTGAGCGGCGCGGCGCGCTGGGACACCGTCAGCGCCAGTTCCTCGGACGCCAAACAGGTCTCTGCGACGGCGCTGGACACGACCCCGCCGACCAGTTTCACCGTCGAGGTTCAGCACTTGGCGCAGGCGCAGAGCACTGCGTCTGCCGCGCTGCTTCCCGTGGGCGCGCCCGTGGGCGCGGGACGCATCCGGCTGCTGCTGGGCCGCCCCGATGCCGCCACGCCCGTGGACATCGACGTCAGCGCCACCGACCGGCTCAAGGACGTCGTGCGCAAGATCAACGCGGCGGACGCGGGGGTGACGGCGTCGGTCCTGAGCGACGCCTCGGGCGAGCGCCTGCTGCTGCGCGGCAAAGCCACGGGGCTGGACGCGCAGTTTTCCCTCACCGTCACGCAGGCCCCGGACGGCGCGTCCGGCCTGTCCCGCCTGGGGACAGGCAACACCGTAACGCAGGCCGCGGCCGACGCCCGGGCCACGGTGAACGGCATCGCGGTCTCCAGCGCCACGAATACCTTTGCCGCAACGGTGGAGGGCGTGACTTTCACGGCGCACCAGGTGACGACCGGCCCCGTCGAGATCACGGTGCGCAAGGACGATACGGCGGTCCAGTCGGACGTCGATGCGCTGGTGAAGGCGTACAACGCCGTCAACCAGCTGCTGCAAGAGGCGACCAAGTACGACGCCCAGACGCGCACGGCCGGCTTGCTCCAGGGCGATTCGACGGTGATTGCGCTGCACAACGCCTTGCGCCGCGCGATCGACTCGGACAGCGCGGCCGGGGGCGCGTTCCAGTACCTGGCCGACATTGGCGTCACACAGCAACTCGGCGGCGATCTGGCCGTGGACCCGACCCGGCTCGCGCAGGCGCTGGAGAAGAACCCGGAGGGCGTGAAAACCCTTTTTTCCGGCACGAACGGCGTCGCGCTGCGCGTGCAGGCGCTCGGCAAGCAACTGCTGTCCAGCGACGGTTTCTTCCAATCCAAGGCAAACACCCTGAGCGCCAGCCTCAATCGCAACGACCAGAGCCAGGCCCAGGTGAATGCGCAGGCGGACGCGTTCGAGCAACGCATCACGCAGCGCTACACCGCGCTGGACAAGCAACTGAGCAGCCTCAACGCGCTGAATGCGTACATCACGCAGCAGGTCGCCACCTGGAACAAGCAGTAGCTGCGCTGCGGTCGGGCGCGGTCGGTTGCGAATCTACCCAGCTCTTGAAAGGGCTGATATTCAGAGCCTGTCCACGGTCTTCAGAAAGACATCGTTGTCGGGCGCAAAGCAGGCGTGCAGCGGCAGCAGCGCGCCGCCGAGCGCGCGCGCGTCGGAGCCGATGCTACCCAGTTCCAGCCGCGGGGGCGCGTGCAGGCCCTCCCAGTTGCAGGCGTGCAGCGCCTGGCGCACGCGCCCGACCAGCGCCTGCAGCAGGTCGGGCGCGGTGGCGGCGTCGAGGACCACGGCGTCCAGGTCGAGAAAGGCCGTTGCCGAGACGATGCAGTGCGCGAGCGCGGGCGCGGCACGGGCGATCCAGGCCTGGCCGTGCGCCGCCCAGGGCGCTTGCAGCGCGCGTTCGTCGTAAGCGGCCAGGGGGTCCAGGCCGTGCTCGCGCAGGCGCTG
>NZ_AFAL01001000.1 GCF_000193225.1 Verminephrobacter aporrectodeae subsp. tuberculatae At4
GCCAGTGGTTCACGCGAAAGGCCGCAAAGCAGCCCGCGCGCGTGCGCTCGCGGATCAGGCGCCAGTGCCACGGAACCTGCGCCAGCGCAGCCACAATTGCCATATAAAACGGAGCTCCCAGGGCATAAGGCTCGAGCGCCACGAGCCAGATGGAGAGAAAAAGCAGGTAGAACACCATGATCGCCGCGACGTCCATGCGGCCCAGCGTGATGGCCGAGGTCCGGATGCCGATCCGCAGGTCGTCGTCCCGGTCAACCATGGCGTATTCGGTGTCGTAGGCCAGCACCCAGAACAGGGTGCCGAGCCACATCCACCAGGCCACGGCGGGCACCGTGCCCTGCACCGCGGCGAACGCGATCACGATGCCGAAGTTGTAGGCGATCCCCAGGACGGCCTGCGGCATGGCGATCAGGCGCTTGGCAAACGGGTAGGCGATGGCCACCAGCAGGGCCGGCACCGACCAGGCAATCGCCGCCGCGCGGGTGCTGAGCACCAGACCGAAAGCCAGCAGCGCCAGCACGGCGCCCACGGCCAGCGCCTCCTGCACGCCCACGGCGCCGGTGGTCACCGGGCGGTGCGCGGTGCGCTTGACGTGCTTGTCGAATTCGCGGTCGGCGACGTCGTTCACGCAGCAGCCCGCGCTGCGCATGAGGAAGGTTCCGAGCACGAACACCACCAGCAGGTGCCAGCCCGGAAAACCGTCCGCCGCGATCCACAGCGCGCTCAGCGTGGGCCACAGGCACACCAGCCAGCCGGCAGGGCGGTCCCAGCGGATGAGGTCGAGGTACAGGGACGTGCGGCTGCGCGGTGCGTGGGACATGGGGGTGGACGGCGGGCAGCCGTGTTTATAAGCGATGCCTGTTGGTTGCACGCGATCGCCAACGGCGCCGGCTCAGCGGTGCTTGCGTCCCGCTGCCACGCCGCGCAGAAATGCCACGAGTTCCGGCGCGGCGCCGTGCTGCCCGGCAAGCAGCGCGGCCTGCACGGTGTCGCGCGTGGCGCCCAGGCGGTTCTGCCAGGCGAGGGCCTGCGCATGGCGGCGCCGCTCGCGCCCGGGCAGCAGGGGCGCGAGCGCCTCGCTGGCATAGCGCAAGCGCTTGGCCAGGATGCGCGCGCGGTGCTGCGCGTCCAGGCCGCCGTGCGCCGCCTCGGCCAAGGCCCCGTCAAGGCGCTTGGCAAGGCGGACACCGGCGTGACGGCAACGGCCCG
>NZ_AFAL01000999.1 GCF_000193225.1 Verminephrobacter aporrectodeae subsp. tuberculatae At4
GCACAAGCGGTGCGCCGCGGGTGCGGGGTCGGCGCGCTGCCCCACCCGGGCGCTCGTGCTGAGCGCGCCGCCCGACCCCGACGCGGGCGAGATCACGGACAAGGGCTACATCAACCAAGGCGCCGTGCTGCTGCGCCGCGCCGGGGACGTGGCCGCGCTCTACGCCAGCCCTGCGGGCCCGGGGGTCATCACCGCATGAGCGGAGGGGCGGCGCTCAGGAGCGCCAGGGGTGCGACAGGCTGCTCAGCAGCGCCAGCGTATGGCAGGCGGTTCCCGCGGCCACGAACCCATGCCAGACGGCATGCGCGTAGCGCACCGTCGCGTCGAACGCAAGAAAGACCAGCCCCAGCGTGTAGGCCGCCCCGCCAATCACCAGCCACGCGGCGCTGACCGCGGGCACGTGCCCCATCAGCGGCAGCGCCGCGAGCAACACCAGCCAGCCCATCACGACGTACAGCGCCGTTGACAGCAGGGGCGACGCGAGCCGCGACAGTACCTTGAGCGTGAACCCCGCGGCCGCAGCCAGCCAGACCAGGGCCAGCCCGATCCCGTTGAACAGGCTGTCGTCGGGCGAGCCGAGCGCAAAAGGGGTGTAGCTGCCCGCGATGAACAGGTAGATGGCCGCGTGGTCCAGTTTCAGGAAGCACTGCTTGAATCGCCCCGGCGGCAGGGCGTGGTAGATGGTGGACGCAGCGTACAGCAGGGCCATCGTCACCACGAAAACCAGCACGCCCAGGTAGCTCGCGCCCTGGGCGTGCTGCGCCGAGCGCAGCAGTTCGGGCACGACCAAGCAGGCGCCGAGCAGGGCCACGCCGTGGCTCAGGCTGTTCGCGGCCTCCTCGTGCGCGTCATGCACGCCCTGGGAGCCTGGCATCAGTCCTGCGCAAGGGCCGGTGCGTCCTCGTACGCCCATCCATCCGTGCGCGGCAGATCGAAGCGCAAGCCACCCCGTTCATCGAACAGGTCATCCAGCAACCACTGCAATCCCAGCCATTTCCACAGCATGGTGCGCCCTTTCCAAAGTCCCAGAGGGGGGGGGAATGCTGGACAGGCTAACGCCGTTGTGTGACGGTTTTGCGGCATCTGGCGCAATCCGGGCCGTCGCGCGCGCCGGGCGGGAGCGCGTTCACGGGCCCGGCGCTCCCGTGATGTAGTTCTCCAACTGCTCGATGATGAATTTTTGCTCGGAGATGATGTTCTTGACCAAATCACCAATAGAAACCATCCCCACGAGCTTGCCATCGTCGACCACCGGCAGATGGCGCACGCGGTTCGTGGTCATGAGCTGCATGCACTGCTCGCTGGTCTGGCTGGAGCGCACGAACATCACCGGGGTGGTCATGGCGTCGCGCACCAGCGTGGCAGCCGAGGTGCGGCCCATGAGCACAATCTTGCGCGAGTAGTCGCGCTCGGTGAGGATGCCCACGATGGCGTCGCCCTCGGTCACGAGCAAGGCGCCAATGCCCTTTTCGGCCATGCGTTCGAGCGCGTCAAACACCGACGCCGTGGGCGCAATGGTGTGCACGGTGGGGTCGGGTTTGGAGTGAAGAATCTTGGCAACCAGGGTCATTGAAGCCTCCTTCGTGCAGACCGGAGCAAATCACACGAAGGAATTTCAGCCCATAAGCCCTCCCGGCGCAACCCGTGCAAGCCCGGCAGCGTGGCTGTATTGCCATGCCCCACGGGTGGGAAACTCCCAATGCACCACGGGGGGGCGGTCATTACAGTCACGCCACTCGAAAAGCGCGCTGCGTTCGCTCAGTGTGCCCAAACGAGGAGTTCGAGGAGACAGTTTTTCCAATTTCCAAGCAAATTCCAGGCATCCGATGAGGTGCGTGTTCCCTTCAGGCGCTGGCGATCCCAGCGCCTTTTTCTCGTGCGTGCCCGGCCGGTGCGCAGGAACCGGTGGGCCTGGGCCGGCGCGCGTTTCTGAAAACTCCCAGCACAAATATTCAAGCAAGCCAAGAGAAATCTCCCTTGGAGAAGTTGCAAAAACCACAATCCGCCTGCGACTATGTCGTAATGTGAGAGTCTGTGAAAATATGTTGGCGCAAATATTGCTTCTCATTTTTCACGGCCAGTGCCACCACAAACCGGGCTGCACAGGCGATCATGGAGCACCAAGATGCCTTGAAATCAGAGCGAATTCGCCCCAAGAGACGAACTTTGGAGCCTCTCGTAGGTCAAGGGGTCTTGGGTTGCGTCGCATTTATCGCTGAAATTGAAAAATTCACACGCTCTGAGTTCTAATGCTTTTCGTTACATACGCGCCGGGCGTCCTGGTTTTTCCTGCCTTCCTGCGCTTCGGCACGGGTGGCAACAAGCCGGGACCACGGGCACCCGGGCCGGACCCGTAAACGCATGCCAATCACCGAGGAACTTCCATGACCATAATTTCCGCCACCATCACGCTGGCCGACAGCAGCCTGTGCGTCGGCAAAACCACCCCCGTGACTTTCCGCTTCAGCGAGGCCGTCAGCGGCTTCACGCGCGACGACGTAGACCTGAGCGACGCCAACGGCACGCTGGGCGCGCTCACGGCGAGAGCAGACGGCAAAACCTGGAGCGCCACCTTCACGCCCACGGACGGCGTCGAGGATTCCAGCAATACCATCCGGGTGAACATGGGCGGCGTGACCGACGCCGCAGGCAACACCGGCCAGGGCCAGGCCCGCAGCGAGAATTTCAGCGTCGATACCGGCGGGGGCCCCCTGTGGCGCCGGGGTGCGCTCGCGGACAACAAGCTCAGCGCCGGCGAATCCACCACCCTGACCATCGTCTTCTCCGAAGCGCTGAATCGGGACAGCTTCACGCTGGGGGACCTGCGCACCCATCCTGCGGGCAGGGGCACGCTGTCCAACCTGCGCAGCAGCGACGGCATCACCTGGCAGGTCACGCTCACGGCTCCCACGACCGGCGACGCATCGGCCAGCAACGCGGTCGTCTTCCACAATTCGGACGTGACCGACGTCGCGGGCAACGCGGGCTTTGGTTTCGACATGTTCTCGGACTACTACAGCATCGACACCCAGCGCCCCGTACTGGCCAGCGCCACGGTGAACGCCTTCCAACTGGTCCTGCGCTACACCGAAGACGACGCCCTGAGTGCGGCCCCGGCGCATGTTCCGGCCAACGCCGCCTTTGCGGTACGGGCCAATGGAGCGGCCAACGCCGTCACCTCCATCGCCGTGGACGCCGAGGCCAGGACCGTCACGCTGACGCTGGAGCGCGCCGTGACAGCCGACCAAGCGGTGACGGTCCGCTACACCGCGCCGAGCACCGGGAACAACGCGATACAGGACGCCGCAGGCAACCACGCGGCCAGCACGCAGGCCCTGTCAGTCACGAACAACAGCTCCGGCGGCCCGCGCGTGCTCGCCGCGCTGGCCGACAGCCGGCTCATCGCTGGCGAAACCACCACCGTCACTTTCAGCTTCAGCCAGGCTGTCACCGGCTTCACGTCCGATGACCTGGACCTGGACGATGCCGCGGGCCAACTGGGTCCGCTGACGGCGCATGCAGGCGGCAGAACCTGGACGGCCACCTTCACGCCCACAGCCGGCACCGATGCGGCGAACAACACCATCCGTGTGAACCTGGGTGGCGTGCGCAACGCCGCAGGCAGCGCCGGCCAGGGCTGGGCCGACAGCGAGCATTTCAGCATCGACACGAAGCGGCCCGCCTTGGCCGAAAGTTGGTACCGCGACGCCCAGCTCAGCGCCGGCGAATCCGCGACCCTTGTCCTGCGCTTCTCCGAAATGCTGGATCACGACAGCTTCACGCTGGGGGACCTGCAAATCGATCCGGGCAGGGGCACGCTGTCCAGGCTGCGCACCTACGACGACATCACCTGGTTCGTCACGCTGACGGCGCCGACAAGCGGCGAATCATCCACCGACAACCGGGTCCGCCTGCGCGAGAGCGGCGTGACCGACGTCGCGGGCAACGCGGGCGGTCGCGATCTTGCGCCGACGAGCAGCAGCTACAGCATCGACACCGAGCGCCCCGTGCTGGGCAGCGCGACGGTGAACGCCTCCCGGTTGGTGCTCGGCTACACCGAGGCCACCACCCTGAGTGCGACCGAGAACCATAGACCGGAGAACAGCGCCTTTGCGGTACTGGTGAACGGCACGGCCAACGCCGTCAGCTCCGTCGCCGTGGACGCCCAGGCCAAGACCGTCACGCTGACACTGGCGCGCGGCGTGACGGCCAACCAGACGGTGAGCGTCAGCTACACCCAGCCCACGATCGGCAACGGGGTGCAGGACGCGGCAGGCAACGACGCAGCCAGCTTTGCGGCCATGGCGGTGGACAACCGCACACCGCCAGCGCTGACGGGCATCCTGGGCAAGGCCGTCGTTCTCCGGCGCACCGCCATGACCGTGAAAGAGCAGAGTTTGGAGACCCCCGGCCCCGATGGGGCAGCCACCGCAGCCAGCGACGGCATCGAGGACGGCACCAGCGTGACGCTGGTGGCAGGCAGCCAGGACGGCAAGATCGCCGCGGGCAGCGATGCGCGCGTCACCCGCCTGGAGCAAGAGGACGCCCCCGCCCAGTTGCCCAAGGGGATGGAGATGCCCCTCGGTCTGGTGCGCTTCGACGCAACGCTGGCCGCAGGCCGCAGCAGCGAGCCGTTCAGCCTGTACGTGGACCCGGCGCTGGACGCCAATGGCTACTGGGTCAGGGACAACGCAGGCACCTGGGTGAACCTGGCCAGCGGGCCCTATGGCGGCAAGATGGCCATCGAAGGCGGGCGGCTGCGGCTGGACTTCTCGATCCAGGATGGCGGACCGTTCGACGCCGACGGACGGGCCGACGGCAGCGTCACCGCCTCCGGCGCCGCAGCGCGCATGCCCTTGTCCATTGCGGGGCAGACGCAGGACGTGGAGCATGGCGGGATCTGGATCTGAATTCAGCTGTCCTTGCTGACCGAGATCGTCGGGAAGCGGCTGGAAAAATCCTTGGCCTGTTCGGCGATCTTCAGCGCCACGCTGCGCGCCACCTTTTTGTAGATTTGCGCCGCTTCGCCGTCGGGGTCGGCGACCACGGTGGGCCTGCCGCTGTCGGCCTGCAAGCGGATGTCCATGCTCAGCGGCAGCGCGCCCAGGTAGTCCATGCCGTAGTCGGCCGCCATTTTCTTGCCGCCGTCGGCGCCAAAGATGGGCTCCACGTGGCCGCAGCGGCCGCACACGTGCGCCGCCATGTTCTCGACGATGCCGAGGATCGGAACGCCCACTTTTTGAAACATCCGGATGCCCTTTTTCGCGTCGAGCAAGGCAATGTC
>NZ_AFAL01000998.1 GCF_000193225.1 Verminephrobacter aporrectodeae subsp. tuberculatae At4
CATGGGCCGCCATCTGCAGCAGGAGTACGGCCAGGAGCCGCAGTGCGTGCTCACCATGCCGCTGCTCGTCGGGACCGACGGCGTGGAGAAGATGTCGAAGTCGAAAAACAACTACATCGGCATCGCCGAAGACGCCAACACCATGTACGCCAAGGTGTTGTCGATCTCCGACCCGCTGATGTGGAACTGGTACCAACTGCTGTCGTTTCGCTCGCTGACCGAGATCCAGGCGCTCCAGGCCGAGGTCGCGCAGGGCCGCAACCCCAAGGACGCGAAGGTGCTGCTGGCCAAGGAAATCACCACGCGCTTTCACAGCGCGGCGGCGGCGGACGCGGCCGAGCAGGACTTCATGCACCGCAGCCGGGGCGGCGTCCCCGAGCAGATCCCGCAGCTGTCCCTGCCCGGCGCGCCGCTGGGCATTGGCGCCTTGCTCAAGCAGGCCAACCTGGCACCATCGACCAGCGAGGCGCAGCGCCTGATCGACGGCGGCGGTGTGCGCATCGACGGCAGCGTGGTCAGCGACAAGGGCCTGCGGCTCGGCGCCGGAACCTATGTGCTGCAGGTCGGCAAACGCCGGTTTGCGCGCGTGGTGCTCACGTGAGACACCCCCGGGGTCCATGGCGCATGCGTGCGCTCTGCCCGCGCCGCGCACGGAACCCGGACATTCCATGACCCCGATCGACATCCTCATCCTCGCCGCCGGCAAGGGCACGCGCATGCAAAGCCGCCTGCCCAAGGTGCTGCAGCGCCTGGCCGGGCGCCCGCTGCTGCTGCACGTGCTGGACCAGGCCGTGCAGTTGCAGGCGCGCAGCGCCATCGTCATCACCGGCCACGCTGCGGCGCAGGTCGAGGCCGCCGCCGCAGGCGGTGCGCAGGCCGGCGGCCCGGAGCTGAAGTTCGTGCGCCAGGAACCCCAGCTGGGCACCGGCCACGCCGCGCAGCAGGCCGCGCCGCAGCTGCGCGACGACGCCACGGTGCTCGTGCTCTCGGGCGACGTGCCGCTGACGCACGCCGATACCCTGCGCGCACTGCTCGGCGCCGCAGCAGGCGGCAGGCTGGCGCTGCTGAGCGTGGAGCACCCCGACCCGACGGGCTACGGGCGCATCGTGCGCGGCGCGCAGGGCGCCGTGCAGGGAATCGTCGAACACGGGGACGCGACCGAGGAGCAGCGCGCGATCACCGAGGTGTACAGCGGGATCATGGCCGCTCCCGCGCAGCAGCTGCGCGGCTGGCTCGCGCGCTTGAGCCGCGACAACGCCCAGAGCGAGTACTACCTCACGGACGTCGTGGCGCAGGCCGTGGCCGACGGCGTCCCCGTGGTGGCGCAGCGCATCAGCGACGCGCTGCAGGTGGCCGGTGTGAACAGCCCGCGGCAACTGGCCGAGCTGGAGCGCGCGCTGCAACTGCGCCAGGCACAGGCGCTCATGGAGCAGGGCGTGCGCCTCGCCGACCCCGCGCGCT
>NZ_AFAL01000997.1 GCF_000193225.1 Verminephrobacter aporrectodeae subsp. tuberculatae At4
ATGAAGCTCCCTTTGGATGCGTTGTTGTATAAATCCTGGGTTACATGGCGCACGGGCATTTCTGCCGTGCAGCTACACCGCGGGGTTGATCGCCAGAGGAGATGTCGCGATGGGGATCGACGAGAGCCTTCTGACGCCCGCACCCGCTGCGGGGATTTGCTCAGAGCCTGCGCCGGCTCGCTTCTCCGACTTGGCCGGCGCCCAGCTGCACGACCCTGAGCCGCCGCGCGCAAGGTCTGCGAGTCGTCGTCTTGCCCGCGCTGCGCACGGGTGAGCCACTGCATCTGGCGGTCGACAGCACCGGCTCCAAACTCTGCGTCTGCGGTGAGGCCCTGAGCGATTGGCTCGAGCAGATTCCGCCCGGGACACCGGTTGACATCGTTGGCAGCGATGGCGCCTACGACACCAAAGCGTGTCCCGCGTGGATCGCCGCGCGCGAAGGTGCCATGCCTTGGCCGCTGCTTGGCAGTGCGTGCATCGGAGAGGGTGCGGACCATGTCAAACCTCCTGGGGGGCGGATGAAAGTAGTCGCAGTCAGCTGCTAGGAACGATTATTACTCGCATTCCATTTTTCAGCCGAGGGCAGGAAAAATGGTCGATCCGGGAGTGTGGGTATCGGTTGTTCCGTGGGCAGGGCATCGCGCCATCCCGGCTCCCCGGATCACCCGGCCCCGGAGGCGGCGCATGCCCTGGCCGCAGGCCACGCCGGGCGCAGCTTGACGCAATGCGGCCACGGGCAGGATCGCAGAGAGCGGTAGACGCGAATGGAAACAAGCCAGCGGCTACCACGAGCGCTCGCTGGCGGAGAACCTGATCGGGCAGAGCCGGGAGGAGCACGGCATGCTGCCCCCGCTGCGCAGTGACCCCGGAATGACCTGCGCCGCCCTGCACACCGGGCAGCGCCATGCCGCCCCGGTTTGCCCCGCGCAGGACTTCAGACTTAGTTCACCAGCACGGCGCCGGCGGTCTTGTGGCTTGCGGTGTCCACCAGGATCAGCGCGCCGAGCACGCGCGCCTGGGCAAAGGGCGCTGCGGGCAGGGGCTCTTGGAGCAGCAGGTCCACGTGGCCGATGGCGTTCGGGCCGAGTTGCGTGGCGGCTTCTTCGGCCAGGGTGCTGATGTCGAGCCTGTGCAGCACGGCCCGGACCCGGGCCTTGACCCAGCGGTGGCCGTGCAGCGCCCAGTACACGCGGCCGGCGACCAGGGGTGCGTCGTCCATCCAGGCCACGGTGGCGCGCAGTTCGTGGCGCGCGGGCCAGGCGGGGGCGTCGAAGCCGTCGGGGGTGGCCAGGAGCCAGTCGCCGCGCGACACGTCCAGTTCGCGGTCGAGGATGATCCCGGCGCTGCTGCCCGCAGGCACGTCGGTCGGGCGGCGCGCGTGGTCCAGCACCTGGACTACGGTGGCCGGCTGGCCGCCCGGGAAGACCTGCACCGCGGCGCCCGGCGCGATGGTGCCCGCGGCCACGCGGCCCCAGAGAACGCGCCGGCCTTGGGAGGTCTCTGCGGACGAGGAGAATTTCTCCACCCATTGCACCGGGAACGCCAGCGGCAACGCGGTGTCGGCCGGGGTGTTGGGCAGCGCTTCGAGCACTTGCAGCAGCGTCGGGCCGGCGTAGCCGCACCAGTCCGGGTGCGCGTCCACCACGTTCCAGCCCTCGAGCGCGGAGATCGGCACCGTGGCGTGCACGGCAATGCCTGCGGCCTGGGCGAAGGCGCTGAGTGCGTCCTGGATATGCCGGTAGGCGAGCACGGGGTCGGCCACTGCGTCGAGCTTGTTCACGGCGAACACCAGCGAATGCACGCGCAGCAGATGCGCCAGCAGCGCGTGGCGGCGTGTTTGCGGCAGCAGGGCCAGCCCCGGGTTGCGCCAGTCGAGCTTGCTCGCGTCGATCAGCACCACGGCCGCGTCCGCGCTGCTCGCTGCGGTGACCATGTTGCGCGTGTACTGCTCGTGGCCGGGCGCGTCGCCGATGATGAATTTGCGCGCTGGCGTGGCAAAGTAGCGGTAGGCCACGTCGATGGTGATGCCCTGCTCGCGTTCGGCGCTCAGGCCGTCGGTGAGCAGCGCGAGGTCGGTGGTGCCGCCGCGCTGCACGCCTGCCAGCTGGTCCTGCAGCACCGCGCGGCTGTCGATCAGCAGGCGGCCGATGAGCGTGCTCTTGCCGTCGTCTACGCTGCCGCAGGTGATGAATTTCAGCGCGCAGTGGTGCCCGTTGCGTCCGTTGTGTCCGTATGCGCCGGGGGCCTCGGCAGCGATCGGATGGGGGATGCTGCTCATCAGAAGTACCCGTCTTTCTTGCGCTTTTCCATCGAGGCTTCGCTGGTCTGGTCGTCCATGCGCGTGGCGCCGCGTTCGCTCATGTCGGCGGCCAGGGTTTCGTGCACGACCTCGTGCGCCGTGGCCGCCGGGCTTTCCACCGGGCAGGTGCAGGGGATGTCGCCCACGGTGCGAAAGCGCACCTGGCGCGTCTCTATGCATTCGCCGTCCCGCGCCGGGGTCAGCGCGGTCACGGGAACCAGGAGGCCCCGGCGCTGCACTACCTGGCGCGGGTGCGTGTAGTACAGCGAGGGCAGCGCGATGTTCTCGCGGGCGATGTACTGCCACACGTCCAGTTCCGTCCAGTTGCTGATCGGGAATACGCGGAAATGCTCGCCGGGTTGCAGGCGGGTGTTGAACAGCGTCCACAGCTCGGGGCGCTGGGCCTTGGGCTGCCATTGGCCGAAGCCGTCGCGGTGCGAGAAGATGCGCTCCTTGGCGCGCGCCTTTTCCTCGTCGCGGCGCGCGCCGCCGATGAGCGCGTCGAAGCGCAATTCCTCGATGGCTTCGAGCAGCGTCACCGACTGGTGCACGTTGCGCGACTCGTCCGGGTGCGCCAGGCGCACGCTGCCGCGGGCCATCGAATCCTCGACGCTGCGCACGATGAGTTCGGCGCCCAGCTCGCGTGCGCGCTGGTCGCGGAACGCGGTCACTTCGGGGAAGTTGTGTCCGGTGTCGATCATGAGCAGCGGGAAGGGGATGCGCCCGGCGCCGAAGGCTTTTGCGGCGCACCAGAGCATGACCAGGGAGTCCTTGCCGCCCGAAAACAGCAGCGCGGGGCGTTCGAAGGCGGCGACCACCTCGCGCAGGATGAAGATGCTTTCCTCCTCCAGCGCGTCGAGCTGCGCGGTGCTCAGGTGTTGGCTCCTGCCGTTGGCGGGCGTCTGGAGCAGTGCGGTGTCGGTGCGGGCGTTCATGGCGGGGCTCTCCGGTGGTATCAGTCGTTTTGGGTGTGCAGTCCGCATTCCTTGGCGCCTTCGTCCTCCCACCACCAGCGGCCGGCGCGCGCATCCTCGCCCAGGCTGATGGCCCGGGTGCAGGGTGCGCAGCCGATGCTCGGGTAGAAGCGGTCGTGCAGCGGGTTGTAGTCCACGCCGTGGGTGGCGATGTAGTGCCACACGTCGCCCCAGGTCCAGCGGGCCAGGGGGTTGAATTTGGTCAGGCCCCGGGCCGCGGCCTCTGCGCGGTCGATCAGCGGCACCTCGGCGCGCGCGTCGGACTGCTCGCGGCGCAGGCCGGTGATCCAGGCGCTCTTGCCGGCGAGCGCGCGCGCCAGCGGTTCCATCTTGCGGATGCCGCAGCAGGCCTTGCGCAAATCGACGCTCTGGTACATCGCGTCCTGCCCGTGGCTGCGCACGAAGTGGATGACCGCTTCGGTCCGCGGCCGGTACACCGTGACCGGCGCGCGCGCGTGCGCCTGGGTGCGCTCCAGCAGTGCCAGGGTTTCGGTGTGCAGCGCGCCGGTGTCGAGCACGAAGACCGGGATGTCCAGTTGCAGCGAATTCGTCAGGTGCGTGATGAGCACGTCCTCGGCGCCCAGGCTCGACGCCTGCGTGACCGCGTCCGCGCCCAGCGCTGCGGCCTGGCGCAGCAGCGCCTGCGTTTCGGCCAGTTTGGCGTCGAAGCTGGCGCTCGCGCGGGCGTGCAGCGCGCTGGCCTTGGCGGGTTTTCCGCGCGCGGGGATGGCGGTGCTGGCGTTGCCGGACATCATGTGGCCTGGGCAAAGTGCGGCCGGGGCTGGACTGCGTCGCCCTGGTAGAAGCCCGGGAACCGGTCGAGCTGGCGCTGCGCGTCGGCCGCGTCCACGCCCGCGCTCAGCACGGCGCACGAGAAGCCGGTGCGCCGCATTTGCAGCAGTTGGTCGATCAGCACCTGGCCCGTGGCGCGGATTTCCCCCTGAAAGCCGCGGCGGCGGCGCAGCAGAAAGGCCTGGCTGAACGCCCGGCCATCGGTGAAGTCGGGGAAATGCAGGTCCACCCGCTCCACGCCGTCCAGAGGCAGCGCCAGGGCGTCGGCGTCGTTGGCCAGCGCCACGGCGCGCGGGTCGCTGGCAGCGGGGGGTGGTGGTCCGGGGGGCAAGTATTTTCATGGCGGGGTCCTTGTGGGGGCTCTCTGCACGCCGAGGAGGTTCAGGCCGCGACCGGTTCGTCCCTGTGGCGCGCCGTTTTGGCGGCCTCCTTGAAGGGCTCCAGGCCGGTGCGGCGCACGGTGGATTGCAGGCTCTCACCGCGTTCGCGCAGGTCGCGGTAGGTGTCGAGGACGGCCTCGATCACGTCGGGCAGTTCGGCGGCCGAGAACGACGGGCCGATCACCTTGCCGGCTGCCGCGGGGCCGGAGAGGTCGCTGCCGTCCGAACCGCCGAGCGTCACCTGGTACCACTCCTTGCCGTCCTTGTCGACGCCCAGGATTCCGATGTGACCGCTGTGGTGGTGGCCGCAGCTATTGATGCAGCCGCTGATGTGCAGGTCGATTGCGCCGAGGTCGTCGAGCTCGTCCAAGTCCTGGTAGCGCTGCGCGATGGCCTCGGCGATCGGCAGTGAGCGGGCGTTGGCGAGCGCGCAGAAGTCGCCGCCGGGGCAGGCGATCATGTCGGTGAGCAGCTGCACGTTGGCGCTCGCCAGGCCCAGGGCCCGGGCCTCCTGCCATAGTTCGAACAGGCGGCTGGCGTGCACCCAGGGCAGGAGCATGTTCTGATCGTGCGTCACGCGCGCCTCGCCGGCGGAGTATTCGTCCACGAGATCGGCCAAGGCCTCGAGCTGATCGCCGCTGGCGTCGCCGGGCGACTGGCCGGGGCGCTTGAACGACAGCGTCACGGCGCGCAGCTGCGGGTTGCGGTGCGCGTGCACGTTGCGTTGCAGCCAGCGGCCAAAGGCCACATGCCCGGCGGCCCGGGCCTGGAGCGCGGCTTCGAGCGCCTGGGGGTCCAGGTCCGGGAGATCGGTCAGAGCGGGTGCCACGAAGCAGGCCGCCACGCGGTCGAATTCGGCCTGGGAGATGGTGTGCGGGCCGCCGTCGATCTCCATGATCTGGCGGTATTCCTCCTCCACGGCGTCGATGTAGCGTTGGCCCTCGGACTTCACCAGGACCTTGATGCGCGCCTTGTACTTGTTGTCGCGGCGGCCATGCGCGTTGTACACGCGCACCACGGCCTCGATGTAATTCATGATCTGCTGCCACGGCAGGAATTCGCGGATCACCGCGCCGATCAGCGGCGTGCGGCCCATGCCGCCGCCCACCGTGACCCGAAAGCCGACCTCGCCCGCAGCGTTCTTGGCGAGTTGCAGGCCCACGTCGTGCCAGCCCGTGGCCGCACGGTCCTCCCGGGCGCCGCTGACCGCGATCTTGAACTTGCGCGGCAAAAAGGCGAACTCGGGGTGCAGCGTGCTCCATTGGCGCAGTTTCGGCGTAGGGGCGGGGGTCGACGATTTCATCGACCGCCACGCCCGCGAGCGCGTCGGTGGTGGTGTTGCGGATGCAGTTGCCGCTGGTCTGGATGCCGTGCATGTCCACGCTGGCGAGCAGGTCCATCACGTCGGCGCTGCGGGACAGGGCGATCCAGTTGAACTGCACATTCGTGCGGGTGGTGAAGTGGGCGCAGTTCTTGGGCAGAAAAGTCGTTCCCAGCTTGCCCTGGCCCTCCATGGCGGTCTGGAACACGGCGGCTTCGGGTTCGTCGTATTCCCGGGCGATGCGCGCGAGCACGCGCAGCTGGCGGCTGGCGATCTCGCCGTAGGGCACGGCCACGCGCAGCATGGGCGCATAGCGTTGCACGTACCAGCCGTTTTGCAGGCGCAGGGGGCGAAAGCCGTCCTCGCTCAGCTTGCCGCTCTGCCAGCGTTCGAGTTGGTCGCGAAACTGCCTTGCACGCCGTTGCACGAACTGTTTGTCGAATGCGGTGTATTGGTACATGGCGGGGCTATCCGGATCGGTATCAGATGAACATCAGCTTGGCTGTTTGCCCCGGCAGGAACGAGCGGGGAACGACGACGCGCTGCGTCATGCATGGATGCGAATGTAGAGGGACTTCTTATGGAAGCAAACTATTGTTTCATGCTGCATGTATTCATGTTTGGTTATAAGCAAGGATGGATGCGGGCTTCCGGCTGCTCCGGGGACTGCGCGTGGCGCAGGCGCTGCATGCGCTCCGTCCCGAGCGCCCGGGCCAGCTTTTGCTCCAGCGGCAGGGGCTCGCCCTGCAGGCGCGCCGCCAGCAGTTCGCCGCACAGGGGCGCCAGGGTCAGCCCGCGCGCGCCCATGGCGCTACAGACCCACAGCCCGGGCAGGGCAGCGGCATCGACCGGGCCGACGATGGGCAAACGGTCCGGTGCGGTGCAGCGCACGGCGGCCCAGGACTCGGCGGCAGGCTCCGCCGATGGGGCGCCCTCTTGGTCGGCGGGTCCGGTTCGCCCGCCGTCCGACGCCCCCAGGTGGGGCGCAAACGCGGGCGCCAACTGCGGTGCGATTTGGGGCAGCAGGGCCTGCAGGCGGGCCCAGTTCGCGGCGTGCGCCTCCCGGACCTCGGCGCGCGCGGGCGGCAGCCCGTCCACGCCGCGTTCGAAGGTGGAGCCCAGCAGCCAGGCGTGGGGCCGTCCGGGTCGTCCCCCAGGGAAAGCGGGGGATCAGATGGCCCTGGCCGTTGGCCGCAAACGGCAGCAGCGGCGCGGCGCGCTCGGCGTGCAGGCCCCAGGACAATTGGCCGCGCACCGCCTGCAAGGGCCAGCGCTGCGCCAACTGTTCCAGCAGCTGCGGGGTGCCGGCGCCCGCAGCGATGACCACGGTGCGCGCCTCGGCCAGCACCCGGCCCTGGTCGTCGAGCGCCTGCCAGGCCGTGCGGGCTGCGCCGCCCTCTGCGGCGGCGGAGTGTTCGACGCGCTGCAGCAGCGCCACCCGGCAATCGCCTTGCCAGCGGATTCCGGGCCGCGCGAGCAGCGCCGCCACCATGCGCGCCGGGCGCAGCCAGCCCGCCTGCCTGTGCCAGCACGCGGTAGCGTGGGGCGGCAGCCGGGCCTCGGCGAGTGCCGCGGGCGGCGCCGGCCGGCTCCAGTCGGCGCCGGGCCCGTCGCCCCAGTGGGCGGGCAGGCCGCCGCTGCGCTGCTCCAGCACGCCGCAGCAGGACCAGTCCAGCCCCGCGCGCAGCAGCCAGTCGG
>NZ_AFAL01000996.1 GCF_000193225.1 Verminephrobacter aporrectodeae subsp. tuberculatae At4
AGGAACTGATCCCCCAACTCGACCCCCAGGTGTTCTGGCAGATCCACCGCGGCACCCTGGTCCGTGCCAGCGCCATCACGGCCGTGGCGCGCGACGCGGCGGGCAAGCTGCACCTGGAACTGGCCGGACGCCCCGAGAAACTGCCCGTGAGCCGCCTCCACGCGCACCGCTTCAGGGCGATGTAGGCCTTTTGAGAATCGCTGCGTCGGACGCCTTCGTTCTTGCGAACAGGGCTCCCCGCCGCTGCGCGTCTGGACGCCAGAGAGGCGCCAGAAACGCCCCCGGCAAGGCCGGCTACGCGCCGCCCGCTGAGCCAGGAAACGCCCGTTTGCCCGGACAGCAAACAGGCACTCCCGCTTGGAAATTGCAGCAGCGCTGGACCCTTTCGCCGTCAACCGCAAGCCGTTACTTTTCAAAATGAAAAATCAGTGCTGTTTCGTTGACTTTACTTCTTGGCACCATACAATCGGCCGAACTGCTGCCACTCACAGGACTAAAAGTTACCGTACGCATCATTACAGCCCAGATCCCCATCGGCCCGCCAACAATCAAGACAATTCGCCAGTTTTTTCATGAAATTAGTGGAAATTACTTAGATCACTACCCAGGGCAATGCAGTACCCACACGTACGAAAAAGAAACTATTTGCTGATACAAGCAAGGAAATTTCATTAATTCCCAGCGAATCCCCTGACTCAAGTCAACACGCTGCATCCGCTCCGGCAGATCCCACACAACCGGAAATCGCCCCCCGGCGAGTCCGTAACCAAGCCGTCACCGACGGCATGGCACACGAAGCAAGCACGCCTGCGTCCATGGGGGACGCTGCGCCAAAGCCGAATCCAGAAACCACGCACATCCCATCAGGAAAAGGAAAATCACCATGGCCACCTCCCCAGCCGCCACCACCACAACGCCCGGTACCAACAGTGAGCTCAACGTCACCATCGCGATCGCCGACCGCGCGCTCACCGCGGACGAGACCACCACCGTCACCTTCACCTTCAGCAAGTCCGTCAACGGCTTTGACACCAGAGACATCACGTGCACCAACGGCACGCTGAGCGCGCTCACGCCCAACGCCAACCGCACGGTCTGGACGGCCACCTTCACGCCCACGGCCAACACCAACGCCCCGTCGAATGTCATCAACGTAGACCTCGCCGGGGTAACCGACAACGCTGGCAACGCCGGCGCGGGTAAAGTCACCAGCGCCAACTACTCCGTGGACACCCGAGATACCGTGGCCCCGCTGTTCCTCAGCGCCACGGTCAACGCCGACCAACTGGTGCTCACGTACACCGAAGCCAACACCCTGGACCCGGCCGCGCTCTCGGGCAGCGCAGGCTTTACGGTCAGCAGCACGGGCACGGCCATTACCGTGAGCAGCGCCGTGGTGAATGCGACGGCCAAGACCGTCACACTCACGCTGAGCCGCGCCGTGACCAGCAGTGAGGTGGTGAACGTCAGCTACACCAAACCCACATCCGGCGCCGTGGTTCAGGACGCTGCGGGCAACGACGCGGCGGACCTCAGCAGCCAGGCCGTGACGAACAACACGCCGAATCCCGCCGCCCCGCAGCTGATCACCACCGCCGCCGATCGCCCCCAGGTCCTCAACCAGGAGAATGTGCTGCTCCAATTCAGCCACCAAGAGAACCCCTTTGACACGAGCCACGGACCAGTCAAAACGGACTTCACGGTACTCGTGGATGGCGTACCCAACGTCGTCACTGACATCGTCATGGGCGACACGTCCGCTGCCACGCTCCTCACACTGATTCTGACCACCCCCGTGCAACATGGTCAGAAAGTGACCGTCTCCTACCGGGACAACACGCCCGATGACGGCAACGGCATACGGGACACAGCAGGCAATAGCCTGAACAGCATCCTGACCACGGAGGTGGTGAATAAACTGGAGGACAGGCGTGCCCCGGAACTGATCACCACCGGCGACACGCGGCGCCCCAAGGTCACTGGCGACCAGCTGGTGCTTAGCTACGAGGATTCAAGCAACCTGCAAGGGCGCACGTTCGCGGACAACGCAGGCTTTACGGTCAGCACCACCGCTGGCACCACCATTACCGTCACCGGCGCCGTGGTGAACTCCACCGCCAAGACCGTCACGCTCACGCTGAGCCGCGCCGTAACCCACGAGGAGACGGTGAGCGTCAGCTACACCAGACCTGCGGCCGGCCATACGGTACAGGACACTGCCAACAACGGCGCAGATGACTTCCGCAACCAGGCCGTGACGAACAACACGCCAGCGGCAGCCGACACCACGGCCCCGGTCATCAACACCGCCGTGGTCAACGGTGACCAGCTGGTGCTCACGTACACCGAGGCCAGCAGCCTGGGCCTGGACGCGGCCCATACCGCCCCCGCCGCGGCCTATGCGGTGAGCAGCGCCAGCGGCCCGGCCATCAGCGTGAAC
>NZ_AFAL01000995.1 GCF_000193225.1 Verminephrobacter aporrectodeae subsp. tuberculatae At4
CGTGCAGGGTGACGCCGGCGCACTCGACGCCGCGCGCCGCCAGCGCGGCGAGCACGTGCGCGTCGAAGTGCAGCGCGGCCGTGGGGGCGGCCACGGCGCCGGGGGTGCGCGCGAACACGCTCTGGTAGCGCTGGCTGTCCTGGGCCGCGTCGGGGTCGTGGCCGCTGTCTTGCCGGCGCGCGATGTAGGGCGGCAGCGGCATATGGCCATGGCGCTCCATGAGTTCCCAGGGCGATTCGTGCGCCGGGCCGTGCAGCGCAAAGCGGAACAGGGGGCCGTGCACATCGGGCCAGCGGCCCAGCAGCGTGGCGTCGAAACCGCCCGCGCAGCGGCCCCCGGCCATGCGCACGGTGCTGCCTGGCGGCGGCTTCTTGCTGACCCTCATGTGCGCCACGACCTCGTTGCCCGGGCCGTCCACCGCGGACCCGAGCACGCGTTCGATGAGCAGCTCCAGCCTGCCGCCGCTGGCCTTCTCGCCAAAGATGCGCGCCTTGAGGACGCGGGTGTCGTTGAAGACCAGCAGGTCCCCTGGGCGCAGCAGCCCGGGGAGTTCGCGGAAGATGCGGTCCTCGGGCTGCGGCGCGCGGCCATCGAGCAGGCGCGAGGCGCTGCGCTCGGGGGTGGGGTGCTGGGCGATGAGTTCGGGGGGCAGCGCGAAGTCGAAGTCGCTGAGCCGGTGGGCGCGCGTGCCGCCGCCGGGGGAGTGGTCGCTCATCGTGCTCGCGGGCCGGGCCCGTGCCAGGAAGAAATGCAGAAGGGAAAACGCCGGGGCGCGATTCTCCCATAGCGGCTGGCACGCAGGCCCCGGGGCTTGGAGCGGCGCAATCGTGGTAGCCTTTTTGCTCCGCAATCGCTCTGCATGCACTTCACGCTTTCCCCGGCCCACCGCCGCATATGTCCGCCGACTCCCCACCCTCCGCCGAACCCATGGCCCCATCCGCCGCCGCGACGACCGTCCAGGGCGGGGTCTCCGTGCTGCAAAAGGCGCTGCAAAAGCTGGGGCTCGAGCGCGACATCGACTTGGCGCTGCACCTGCCGCTGCGCTACGAGGACGAAACCCGCATCACCGCGCTGGCCGACGCCCGCGATGGGCAGGTGGTGCAGATCGAGGCCACGGTCACGGCCAGCGAGGTGCAACTGCACCCGCGGCGCCAGTTGCTGGTCCGGGTGGAGGACGCCACGGGCGTGTGCGAGCTGCGGTTCTTCAGCTTCTACCCCTCGCACCAGAAAACCCTGGCCGTGGGCGCGCAGCTGCGCATCCGGGGCGAAATCAGGGGCGGGTTCCGGGGGCGCCAAATGCTGCACCCGTCCCTTCGTGCCGCCGGCGGGGAACTGCCGGCGGCGCTGACGCCGGTCTACCCGAGCACGGCCGGTCTGCCGCAGCCCTACCTGCGCCGCGCGGTGGGCAGCGCGCTGGACCGGGTGGACCTGTCCGACACGCTGCCCCCCGGTGCCGAGCCGCCCTGTGCGCGGCATGCACGGCATGCCCATGAAAACGGCGGGCAGCATTTCTTCAGCCTGCGCGAGGCGCTCGACTTCCTGCACCACCCCGCGCCCGACGTCACGCTCTCCACGCTGCAAGACCGCAGCCACCCGGCCTGGCAGCGCGTGAAAGCCGAGGAGTTGCTGGCGCAGCAACTGTCGCAGCAGCAGTCGCGGCGCGAGCGGGGTCTGCTGCGCGCCGCGGTGCTGCGCGTGCAACAGGCCGCAGATGGCAGCCCGCCGCTGCACGAGCAACTCCTGGCCGTGCTGCCGTTCGCGCTCACCGCCGCGCAGCGCCGCGTGGGCCGGGAGATCGCCGCCGACCTTGCGAGCGAGGTGCCGATGCACCGCCTGTTGCAGGGCGACGTGGGGTCGGGCAAGACGGTGGTCGCGGCGCAGGCCGCCTGCCTGGCCATGGACGCGGGCTGGCAGTGCGCGCTGATGGCGCCCACCGAAATCCTGGCCGAGCAGCACTTTGCGCGGATGCTGGGCTGGCTCGAACCCCTGCTCGCCGCGCGCGGGCGCCGCGTGGCCCGGCTCGCGGGCGGGCAAAGGAAGAAGGAGCGCGCCGCCATGCTGGCGCTGATCGAAAGCGGCGAGGCCGCGCTGGTGGTGGGCACGCACGCCGTGATCCAGGAGCAGGTGCGCTTCAGGAACCTGGCGCTGGCGATCATCGACGAGCAGCACCGCTTTGGCGTGGCCCAGCGGCTGGCGCTGCGCAAGAAGCTGGCCGAGCACGGAATCGAGCCGCACCTGCTCATGATGAGCGCTACGCCCATCCCGCGCACGCTGGCCATGAGCTACTACGCGGATCTGGACGTCTCGGTCATCGACGAACTGCCGCCGGGGCGCACGCCCATCGTCACCCGGCTGATCGCCGACAGCCGCAAGGGCGAGGTGATCGCGCGCATCGGCGCCCAGGTGGCGGCGGGGCGGCAGGTGTACTGGGTGTGCCCGCTGATCGAAGAAAGCGAGGCGCTGGATCTGACGAACGCCACCGCCACCCACGCCGAGCTGAGCGCCGCCCTGCCCGGCGTCACGGTCGGCCTGCTGCACGCGCGCATGCCCGGCGCCGAGAAAAAGGCGGTGATGGCGCTGTTCAGCGGTGGCCAAATGGGCGTGCTCGTGAGCACCACGGTGATCGAGGTGGGGGTGGACGTGCCCAACGCCTCGCTCATGGTCATCGAGCACGCCGAGCGCTTCGGGCTCAGCCAGTTGCACCAGCTGCGCGGGCGGGTGGGGCGCGGGGCCGCCGCGTCTGCCTGCGTGCTGCTCTACGCGACCAACGACAGCGGCCGCGTCGGCGGAAGCGCCAGGGAGCGCCTGCGCGCCATGGCCGAAACCAGTGACGGTTTCGAGATCGCCCGGCGCGACCTGCAAATACGGGGCCCCGGCGAATTCCTCGGCGCGCGCCAGTCGGGCGACGCGCTGCTGCGTTTCGCCGACCTCGCCACCGATTCCCCCCTGCTCGAATGGGCGCGCGCGCTGGCCCCCGTGATGCTCGACCGCCACCCCGAACTGGCCGCCCGGCACGTGGCACGCTGGCTGGGCGGGAGAGCCGACTACCTCAAGGCGTAAAGCGCGACGGGTCCGGGCCTGGAGCGCCTCTGCGCCGGGATAATGTCCTCAGTGATCGGGCTTGAGCCAGTTCTTCAGGCTATTGCGAAACGCCACGTCAAAGCGTCCGTAGGTGTCCGTCCCGGTAGAAAATCTGGAAAGGCAACGGGAGGATCCACCATATAACTGCCCCATCACATAGCGTGTATTGCCGATCGTATAGAGCAGCCCTGAGCCACTGCTGCCCTTCTCGGTGCGGCCCTGCCGCCACCTGATGGAGTAGAAATTCCCGTTCTGCGCGTTGCTGATGGAGCAGTTGAACGTGCCGTCATCCTCTCCCGGCACGCAGCGGCTGAAATCCATGATGGTGCCGGTGCTGAGTTTTTGCAGATCGCCCTTGGGGTGGTGGATTCCGGAGATATTCGGTCTTCTGACCATGTCTATGTTCATGTTGCCAAAGTACGAGCCTGCGTAGACGCTGCCTTGCGGAGCAGGGGAATTGAGGCGCATGAAGGATGTGTCCGTGTCGGCACTGTTGTACAGCAGCGTCGCGCCGCCTGTGACACGCCGCGTGTCCGGGTTCAGTTCCCCGCTGTTGCAGGCCGTGGAGCGATAAAACCAATCCGTTGTCATCGTCGAGGCCAGCGTCTGCGTGGAAATACAGTGATTGGCACTCAGGAAATAGGGGGTGCGGCTCGAACTGGCGTCGTTCAGCAAGGTGCCTGTGCACAGATAACTGGTTCCGTCGTCCTTCACATAGATGATGCGTGCCACGGAGCGGCTCTCGCTGCTGTACTGGGCGTCGCACGAAACATCGGTGTGGCAACTGTCCGCATCCCCCAGAGCCTTGGTGACAGGCGCCGCGTCGGCCCCGGGTGAAACGAAGAAATGCGAGAGCGTGGGGACGGCGATATCCAGCTCTGCCAAATTCGCTTTGGCAGGCAGTTCGAGTTCCACCGTGGTTTCGGCGCCGCCAAAGTCGGGCACCCAATAGGTGCGCGCTGCGTCGCTGGTATCGCCCGCAGCCAAGTTGCGCTGCACCGTGCGCAGCACCTCGTCGCCCGAGACCTGAATTACTTCGGTGCCAGCTTGCGTATAAAAGCGCAGCATGGTGTTTGCCGGCAGGCTGCGCACCAGCAACCCCGGACGCACGCCCCATGCGTCCTCTGAGGTAAAGCTCAGGGCCGCACGCTGCACGCCGCCCTGGGCGGACTGCCAGCGCAGTTGCGCGAGCGTGCCCCGCGCGGTGGCCGTTGCAGCGACGCTGCGCGCAACGCCAATTTTCCGGGGTATTCCTGATTCGGACGCCGCTTGTGCCTTCTTTTTCAGGCCCGACTCCTCATCGAGCGGACCGAGCCGCACGGCCGTTGCCAGCACCAAACGGCTGCGCGGCAGTTCCGCTGCGGCCTTGGATTTGGCGGTCCTGGTGCTTGCGGTGCTCTGCGCTCCCGGGTCGAAGGGCTCGATGCGGTCGCTGGCTGCCGGGGCGGGAGCGGGAGAGGGCGCTGGAGTGGCAGGAGCGGGAGACGGCGCTGGAGTGGCGGGAGCGGGAGATGGCGCTGGAGTGGCGGGAGCGGGAGATGGCGCTGGAGTGGCGG
>NZ_AFAL01000994.1 GCF_000193225.1 Verminephrobacter aporrectodeae subsp. tuberculatae At4
GCGGGCGAACGCGGTGGTGGTTCCGGTGAACCCCATGAACCGCGCCGAAGAGCTCAAACACTACATCACCGACCCCGACACCCGGCTGGCCATCACCACGGCGGACCTGGCGCCCGAACTGGCCCGGGCAAGCAACGCCCTGCCACCGGCCAAGCGCCTGGCGCATCTGGTGGCAACACAGTTCAGCGACGCCTTCGACCCGGACACGGCGGGCGCCGACGCCCTGCCCGAGGCCTGGCGGCAATGGCTGCTCACGCGCCACTCCCTGCCCGCGCTCGACGGCGGCCAGACCCACGCCTGGGCGGACGCGCTGGCCTGTACGGCCCCCCCGCCGGCGCTGCGCGTGGGCCCCGACGACCTGGCGCTGCTGCCCTATACCAGCGGCACCACCGGCCTGCCCAAGGGCTGCATGCACCTGCACAAGAGCATCATGCACAACACCGTGGCCAGCAGCCTGTGGGGCAACTGCGCGGCAGACAACATCATGCTGGCGGTGGCGCCCATGTTCCACATCACCGGCATCGTGAACATGCTGCACACGGCCATCTACAGCGCTGCCACCCTGGTCGTCATGCCCCGCTGGGACAGGGAGTTGGCCGGAAGGCTCATCGCGCGCCACCGGGTGACCCACTGGACGAATATCCCCACGATGATCATCGACCTGCTGGGCAGCCCGAACCTCGCCCAGCACGACCTCTCCAGCCTGGTCTACATCGGCGGCGGTGGCGCGGCCATGCCCCAGGCCGTGGCCCAGCGCCTGTTCGAGCAATACGGTCTGCGCTACGCCGAAGGCTACGGCCTGACGGAGACCGCCGCACCTTCGCACGCCAACCCGCCCGAGCACCCGCGGCAGCAATGCCTGGGAATCCCCTACATGGGCGTCGATGCGCGCGTGGTCGATCCCGAGACCCTGCAGGAGATGCCCGTCGGCGAACAGGGCGAAATCATCATCCATGGCCCCCAGGTGTTCGTCGGCTACTGGAAGCGCCCGGACGCGAGCGCGTCGGCGCTCATCGAATTCGAGGGCAAGCGCTTTTTCCGCTCCGGCGACCTGGGCTACGTGGACGGGGACGGCTACTTCTTCCTGACCGACCGCATCAAACGCATGATCAACGCCAGCGGCTTCAAGGTCTGGCCCGCCGAGGTCGAGGCGATGATGTTCCGCCACCCCGCCATCCAGGATGCCTGCATCATCGCCACCAGGGACAGCTACCGCGGCGAGAGCGTCAAAGCCGTGGTGGTGCTGCGCGCCACGCACGGGGACACGACCGAACAGCAGCTCATCGACTGGTGCCGCGCGAACATGGCGGTCTACAAGGTGCCGCGCAGCGTGCAGTTCGTCGGCGCGCTGCCCAAGAGCGGCAGCGGCAAGGTGATGTGGCGGGCGTTGCAGGAGCAGGAACAGGAAGCGCAGCCGCCCGCTGCCGGCGAACCGGCTCGCGCGATACCCCCCGCGTAGAATCCGCGGGCCGGGGGCCTGTCAGCAGCAGATGCGGATGTGTCCGGCGCCCTGCCGACACCCTGCAACACCATGATCCTGCCCCGCTCCAAAGCCCTGCATACCTCTTGCCTGACCTCGCTGCCCCTGCTCGCGCGCGGCAAGGTGCGCGACAACTACGCCGTGGGCAGCGACCGCATCCTGATGGTGGCCAGCGACCGGCTGTCGGCCTTCGACGTGATCATGGGCGAGCCCATTGCGGGCAAGGGCGAACTGCTCACGCAGATGGCCTTGTTCTGGTTTCACCGGCTCGGCCACATTTGCCCGCACCACCTGACGGGCGAGCCGCCCGAGAGCGTGGTCAGCCCCGACGAGGCCGCGCAGATCCGCGGCCGCTCGATGCTCGTGCGGCGCCTCGAACCGATTCCGGTCGAAGCCGTGGTGCGCGGCTATCTGGCCGGCAGCGGCTGGAAGGAATACCAGACCAGGCAATCGGTTTGCGGCGTGCCGCTGCCTGCGGGCCTGGCCAACGCCGCCAGGCTGCCCGAGCCGATCTACACGCCGGCGACCAAGGCGGCGCCGGGCGGGCACGACGAGAACATCCCGTTTGAACGCACGGTGGAGATGATCGGCCCGCAGCGCGCCGGCCGCATCCGCGATCTGAGTATCGCCCTCTACCGCGCGGCGGCTGACGTGGCCCTGGACAAGGGCCTGATCATTGCCGACACGAAGTTCGAGTTCGGCCTCGCGCCCGACGGCGAACTGGTGCTGATGGACGAGGTGCTCACGCCCGACAGCTCGCGCTACTGGCCCGTGGAAGGCCATGCGGCCGCGCTGGCCGCGGGCCACAACCCGCCGAGCTACGACAAGCAGTTCGTGCGCGACTGGCTGGAACAGGTGCAGGTGAATGGCAAACCCTGGGACAAGACCGCTCCCGCGCCGCGCCTGCCCCAGGCCGTGATCGAAAAGACCGTCGCCAAGTACCGCGAGGCGTTCGAGCGGCTCACGGGCCAGCCCGCAGCATGAAGCCCGCGCGACCGCGGCTCCTCAGCTGAGCACCACCGAACTGAGCCGGCGCCGGTAGCTGGCGACCACCGGGTCGTCGGGCGGGATCTGGCCCTCGGCCACCTTGGCCTTCGGGGGCTCGATGATGTCCAGGATGGCCACGCAGGTCTTGCGTGCGATCTCGTCGCCCCAGGCCTTGTCGCGCATGAGGATTTCGAGCAACTCGTCCATCGCGTCGGTCCAGTGCTGGTGCGCCATGAGCCAGCGCGCACGCGCGTAGCGGGCGTCGAAATCGCGCTTGTTGGCGGCAATTCGCGCAGCGAATCCGGCCTCGGTGCCCTCGTCGTATGCCCCGGTGGCGACGAAATCCAGCGCGTCCAGCCAGGCCTTCAGCGCGCCCAGCTTGCGTGCGCCCGCAGCCTTGGCGAGCACGGGGGCGAACGCGGTCCGGGCGTCGTCCTCGCGGTGGAACTGCAACAGGAGCCGGACGTAGTCAAAGCGTGCGTCGTCGTTCGCGGGGTCGGTCGCCACGGCGTGCTGCAGCTTTTCCAGCGCCGTTTCGGTGTCGCCACCGGCCAGGGCTTCGAGGGCCTGCTCTTCCTCGGCTTCGGCGGCCATGGCCTCGGTGCTGGGCAGGTGCTTGTCGAGGAAGGCGCGCACCTGGCCCTCGGGCAGGGCCCCCATGAAGCCGTCCACGGGCTGGCCGTTCATGAGCAGCACGCAGGTGGGGATGCTGCGGATGCCGAACATGCCCGCGAGTTGCTGCTCTTGGTCCGAATCGATCTTCACGAGCTTGAAGCGGCCCGCGTACTCGGTTTCCAGCTTCTCCAGCACCGGGCCCAGCGACTTGCAGGGGCCGCACCAGGGCGCCCAGAAGTCCGCCAGCACGGGGGTGTCCATCGAGGCGGCAAGCACCTCGGCTTCAAAATTTTTTGCGGTAACGTCGATCATGGTGGTGTTCGGGCCGGGGGCCGGTGGTGCTTCCTGAGCGCGCTATTTTGGCGCATCGCGGTGGCCGCGTGCCGCCAGCCCAGGGCGCAAAACGTAAAATCGCGGGTTTCATTCACCCGGTGCCATGGGCTGCGCCCACGATCGAGCACCTCCACCACCATGAAACCCATAGAGATCGGCGTGGTCATGGGTTCCGGCAGCGACTGGGACACCATGCAGCATGCAGTGCAGATTCTTGAGCAGTTCGGCATCGCCCACGAGGCCCGCGTACTGTCCGCGCACCGCATGCCCGACGACATGTTCGCCTACGCCGAGGCCGCCGCCGACCGGGGCCTCAGGGCCATCATCGCCGGGGCCGGGGGCGCGGCCCACCTGCCCGGCATGCTGGCCGCCAAGACCACCGTTGCGGTGCTCGGCGTTCCCGTGGCCAGCCGGCATCTGCAGGGCCTGGATTCGCTGCACAGCATCGTGCAGATGCCCAGGGGAATTCCCGTGGCGACCTTTGCCATCGGCAGCGCCGGCGCGGCGAACGCGGCACTGTTCGCCGTGGCGCTGCTTGCCGCCGAGCGCCCCGAACTGCGCCAGCGCCTGCAAGCCTTTCGCACCGAACAGACCGAAGCGGCGCGCAGCGCGACCCTGCCGCCCACCGCATGACGCCCCCGGACGAACCCATCCTGCCCGGCAGCACGCTGGGCGTGCTCGGTGGCGGCCAACTCGGGCGCATGTTCGTGCACGCGGCGCAGGCCATGGGCTATCGCACGGCCGTGCTCGACGCCGACCCCGAAAGCCCCGCGGGTCTGGTGAGCCAGCACCATATCTGCACGGGCTACGACGACCCGCAGGGCCTGGCCGAACTGGCCCGCCTGAGCGCCGCCGTCACGACCGAATTTGAAAACGTTCCCGCCGCCGCATTGGCCGCGCTGGCCGCGCAGTGCCCGGTCTCGCCCGCCGCCGCTGCCGTGGCCGTGGCGCAGGACCGCGTGCAGGAAAAGGCCCATTTCGCGCGCTGCGGCGTGGCCTGCGCGCCGTATGCCGTCGTCGAAACGGCCGCGCAACTGGCCGCCGTACCCGCCGCCTTGCTGCCCGGCATCCTGAAGACCGCGCGCCTGGGCTACGACGGCAAGGGCCAGGTGCGGGTGCCAACCGCTGGCGCACTGGCCGCCGCCTGGGACGCGCTCGGCAGGCAGCCGTGCGTGCTGGAAAAAATGCTGCCGCTGGCGCTGGAATGCTCGGTGATCGTGGCGCGCGGCGCCGACGGCACCATCGTGCACTTGCCCGTGCAGCGCAACCTGCA
Organism: Verminephrobacter aporrectodeae subsp. tuberculatae At4; assembly: GCF_000193225.1. Classification (GTDB taxonomy): domain Bacteria; phylum Pseudomonadota; class Gammaproteobacteria; order Burkholderiales; family Burkholderiaceae_C; genus Acidovorax; species Acidovorax aporrectodeae. Next base: position 4,689 of record NZ_AFAL01000994.1, read on the forward strand.
CCGCGGTGGAATCCTGGCCGTGACCGAGGTGTTTGCCGGAAATCTGCCGCGAGCGCTCGCCGAACGGGCGCTCGCGGCGGCGATGGCCATCGCCGACGGCCTGCAGTACGTGGGCGTGCTGTGCACCGAATTCTTCGTGCTGCAAGACGGCAGCTTGCTGGTCAACGAGATCGCCCCGCGCCCGCACAACAGCGGCCACTACAGCCAGGACGCCTGCGACCTGTCGCAGTTCGAACTGCAACTGCGCACCCTGGCCCGCCTGCCGCTGACCCCGCCGCGCCAGCACAGCCCTGCCGTGATGCTCAACCTGCTGGGCGACCTGTGGTTTGCGCCGGGCGGCGGCGAGCAGCCCCCGCCCTGGGCCGCGGTGCTGGCCCTGCCGGGAACGCGGCTGCACCTGTACGGCAAGCGCGAGGCCCGGCGCGGCCGCAAGATGGGGCACCTGAACGTCAGCGGAGCGACCCCCGAGGCCGCGCGCGCAACTGCCCTGCAGGCCGCGGCCCTGCTGGGCATCGAAGCCTTTTGATTCCGAGCATGATCCTCGACGCCAATGACCCCCACGCCATTGCCCGTGCAGCCCGCGCCGTGCGCGGCGGCGCGCTGCTCGGCCTGCCCACCGAAACCGTGTACGGCCTGGGGGCCGACGCCGGCAACGACGCCGCCGTGGCGCAAATCTTTGCCGCCAAGGGCCGGCCCATCGACCATCCGCTCATCGTGCACGTGGCGCAGGCCGCAGACGTCGAGTACTTTGCCCGCGCGCTCCCCGCGTTTGCGCAGGCGCTGATCAGAGCCTTCTGGCCCGGCCCGCTGACGCTCATCCTGCCGCGCCGGCCGGGCGTGGCCGGCGCGGCCGCGGGC
>NZ_AFAL01000993.1 GCF_000193225.1 Verminephrobacter aporrectodeae subsp. tuberculatae At4
TGATGGTGAGCGTGTGCGCCACGCTGTTTGCGCTGTTCGTCGGCGTGACGCTCGGGCTCGTCAGCGGGTACGCCGGCGGCACCATCGACAACCTGATCATGCGGCTGGCCGACATGCAACTGAGCTTCCCGGCCATCCTGGTCGCGCTATTGGTCGATGGCCTGGCGCGCACGCTGCTGCCGCACGCGCTGCACGAGCGGCTGGCGTTGCCCGTCGTGATCTTCGCCATCGGCGTCTCGACCTGGGTGCAGTACGCGCGCACGGTGCGCGGCGCGACCTTGGTGGAAAAGTCCAAGGACTACGTGCATGCCGCCCGGCTGATCGGCATGGGACCGCTGCGCATCCTGCTGCGCCACGTGCTGCCGAACGTGCTCGGCCCGGTGCTGGTGATCGCCACGCTGTCGCTGGGTCTGGGAATCCTGACCGAGGCCACGCTGAGCTTCCTGGGCCTGGGCGTGCCGCCGACCTCGCCCTCGCTGGGCACGCTGATGCGCAGCGGCAACGAGGTGCTGTTCGCGGGCGAATGGTGGGTCACGGTGCTGCCGGGCCTGTGTCTGATGCTGCTGGTGCTGGCGATCAACCTGCTGGGCGACTGGCTGCGCGACGTCCTCAACCCCCGGCTCAGATAAGGCACGGGGCAGGGCACGGGGACACACGCCATGGGCGCCAACGCATCCCCCACCCTGAGCGTGCGCGACCTGCGCGTCGAGATCCCTGCACGCCGCGGCACGCTGCTCGCGCTCGACGCCGTTTCCTTCTCCATCGCGCCCGGCGAAATCCTCGGCTTCGTCGGCGAATCGGGGGCAGGCAAGTCGCTCACCGGGATGGCCATTCTCGGCCTGCTCGACCCGCCCGCGCGCATCGCCGGCGGCGAAATCCATCTGGGTGAGCGCCGCATCGACACGCTGTCGCAGCGCGCGATGCGCCGCGTGCGCGGCAAGGAAATCGGCGCGATTTTCCAGGACCCCTTGATGAGCCTGAACCCGCTGCTGCAAATCGGCGCGCAGTTGGTCGAGACCATGCGCACGCATCTTGCGCTGTCGCACGCGCAGGCCGTGCAACGCGCGCTGGCGCTGCTGCACGCCGTCGGCATCCCGGCGCCCGAAGCGCGCTTCACCGCGTACCCGCACCAGTTCTCGGGCGGCATGCGCCAGCGCATCGTGATCGCGCTGGCGCTGTGCGCCGGACCGCGACTGCTGCTCGCCGACGAGCCGACCACGGCCCTGGACATGTCCATCCAGGCGCAGGTGTTGCAGTTGCTGCGCACGCTGTGCCGCGAGAACGCAACGGCCATGCTGCTGGTCACACACGACATCGGCGTGATCGCCGAGATGGCGGACCGCGTGGCGGTGATGTACGCCGGTCGCATCGTCGAAACCGGTCCGGTCGAGGACGTGCTGCGCGACCCGGCGCATCCCTACACCCGCGGCCTGATGGACGCCATCCCCTCGATCGAACCGGTGACCGGCCCGCTGCACCAGATCGACGGCGCCATGCCGCGGCTGAACGCGCGCCCGGCCGGCTGCGCGTTCCACCCGCGCTGCGCCCGTGCCACGGAGCAATGCCGCGCCGAGAGCCCCGGCCTGCGCACGGACCGGCAGCGGCAGGTCGCCTGCTGGGTCGCCCCCGCGGAGCAGGAGGCCGCATGAACGCCGGGAACAAGCCCGCGGCCGCCGAAGCTGCGGTGAGCCTTGAGGTGCAGGACGTCGTGCGCCACTTCTCCGCGGGCGCTGGCCTGCTGCGTACGGCGCTGGGCACGGACCGTTCGGTGAAGGCCGTCGATGGCGTGAGCCTGCGCATCCGCCGCGGCCAGACCTTGGGCCTGGTCGGCGAATCGGGCTGCGGCAAGTCCACGCTCGCGCGGCTGGTTGCGGGACTGGACCGACCGAATTCCGGGCGCATTCACTTCGCGGACGCGGGCCAGGCCGGGCACCGCGTGCAGATGGTTTTCCAGGACCCGTACGCCTCGCTCAACCCGCGCTACCGCATCGGCAGCGCGATCGCCGAACCGATCCGCTTCCAGAAGCTGCTGCCCAAGGCCGAGGTCCCCCGGCGCGTGCACGAACTGCTGCTCCAGGTTGGCCTGGCACCGGCCGACGCACTGAAGTTCCCGCACGAGTTCTCCGGTGGCCAGCGCCAGCGCGTGTCGATTGCGCGCGCACTCGCCGGCGCCCCGAGCTTTCTGGTGTGCGACGAGCCGACCTCCGCGCTCGACGTGTCGGTGCAGGCGCAGATACTGAACCTGCTGCGCCGCCTGCAGGAGCAGCTCGGCCTGAGCTGTCTCTTCATCAGCCACAATCTGGCGGTCGTCAACTACATGTCGCACAGCGTCGGCGTGATGTACCTGGGCCGGCTCGCCGAGCTTGCGCCGACCCGCGTGCTGTTCGACGCGCCCAAGCATCCGTACACGCAGCTGCTGCTCGCGGCGCTGCCACGGCTCGACCGGCGTGGCCGCGAGAAACCGCCCGCTCCCGGCGAAATCCCCAGCCCGCTCGACCCGCCACCCGGCTGTGGCTTTCACCCGCGCTGCCCGCACGGGCAGGCGCGCTGCCAGAGCGAAAGGCCCGCGCTCGTGCCCTTGCCCGACGGCTCGCAGGTCGCCTGCCACGCCGTGCAGGAGCGGCGCATCCCCATGCGGTGGCATACATCCTGAAAGCTTCCCGCCATGCCTGACGCCCAAGCCCC
>NZ_AFAL01000992.1 GCF_000193225.1 Verminephrobacter aporrectodeae subsp. tuberculatae At4
CCCCCGATTCCCGCGCCGCCGGGCGTTGCCGGCCTGCTTGGCTGCGGCCCTCGTCGCGGCCGCCGTGGCAGCTGCCCCGGCCGTGCTCGCCGCCTATCCCGACAAGCCCGTGAAGCTCGTGATTCCCTACCCGCCCGGCGGCGCCACCGACGTGATCGGGCGCATCGTTGCGCTCAAGCTCGGCGAACAACTCGGCCAGCAGGTCGTGGTGGACAACCGCAGCGGCGCGGGCGGCAACATCGGCGCCGAGGCCGTGGCCCGGGCGCCGGCCGATGGCTACACGCTGTTGATGGGCGCGCTGACCTCGCATGCCACGATGGCGACGCTGGAGAAAGGCCGCTTGCGCTATGACCTGGCGAAGGACTTCGCCCCGGTGATGGTCGTCGGCTCCGTGCCGCTGGTGATCGTGGTCAACCCGCAGGTGCCCGCGGCGACGCTGAAGGAATTCATCGCCTACGCCAAGGCCAACCCCGACAAGCTCAACTACGCGTCGTCGGGTGCGGGCTCGCCGCAGCGCATGGCCGCCGAACTCTTACAGCGCGAGACCGGCATCAGGATGACGCACGTCGCCTACAAGGGCAGCGGCCCCGCGATGACCGACGTGGTCGCCGGACAGGTCAACGCGATGGTCGAGACCGCGCCGGCCGCGCTGCCCTTCATCACCGCGAACAAGCTGCGCGCGCTCGCGGTCGCCACGCCGCAGCGCATCTCGATGCTGCCCGACGTCCCTTCGGCGGCCGAGGCCGGCGTGCCGAATCTGGAGGTCAGCTCGACCTTCGGCGTGCTGGCGCCGGCGGGCACGCCCGCGGCCATCGTGGCGCGGCTCAACGAAGCGCTCGCGAAGGTCGTGCAGTCGCCCGAGGCGAAGGAGATGCTGCTCAAGCAGGGCGTGTACGCGGCGCCGCCCACCACGCCCGCGAAGTCGGCCGAGCAGATTCGGGCCGAGGTGGTGCGCTGGAGGAAAGTCATCACCGAGTCCCATATCAAGTCCGACGAATAACCAGCCCGCGACACCCATGTCCGATTCCCCCTTCGAGCCCGACGACAGCGCCACGGACAACAACGCGGGCATGCGCAAGGGCCTGACCAGCTACGGCGACCGCGGCTTCTCGCTCTTCCTGCGCAAGGCCTTCATCAAGGGCGCGGGCTACACCGACGCGGCACTCGAGCGACCCGTGGTCGGCATCGCCAACACCGGCAGCGCCTACAACCCGTGCCACGGCAATACACCGCAGCTCATCGAGGCGGTCAAGCGCGGCGTGATGCTCGCGGGCGGCCTCGCGATGGACTTTCCGACCATCTCGGTGCACGAGAGCTTCGCCGCGCCGACCAGCATGTACCTGCGCAACCTGATGTCGATGGACACCGAGGAGATGGTCCGCGCGCAGCCCATGGACGCGGTGGTGCTCATCGGCGGCTGCGACAAGACCGTTCCCGCGCAGCTGATGGGTGCCGCTTCGGCCGGCCTGCCGGCGATCCAGCTCATCACCGGCTCGATGCTCACCGGCAGCCACCGCGGCGAGCGCGTGGGCGCCTGCACCGACTGCCGCCGCTACTGGGGCAAGTACCGCGCGGGCGAGATCGACGCCGAGGAAACCGCCGACGTCAACAACCAGCTCGTGGCGAGCGTGGGCACCTGCTCGGTGATGGGCACGGCCAGCACCATGGCCTGCATTGCCGAGGCGCTGGGCATGACGATGCCGGGCGGCGCCGCGCCACCGGCCGTGACGGCCGACCGCATCCGCATCGCCGAGCAGACCGGCGCGCAGGCCGTGCGGATCGCGCGCGACCGGCTCAGCATCGACAAGGTACTGACTCCGGCCGCGTTCGAGAACGCGATGCGCGTGCTGCTGGCCATCGGCGGCTCGACCAACGGCATCGTGCACCTCGCGGCCATCGCGGGGCGCATGGGCCTGGACGTCGACCTGCACGCGCTCGACCGCATGGGCCGCGAGACGCCGGTGTTGCTCGACCTGAAGCCCTCGGGCCAGCACTACATGGAAGACTTCCACGCCGCGGGCGGCATGGCGACGCTGCTGCGCGAGCTGAAGCCGTTGCTGCACCTGGACGCCCTCACGGTCACGGGCCGCACGCTCGGCGAGGAGATCGAACGCGCCGGGCCCGGCTTCAAACAGGACGTGGTGCGGCCCGCAGCCCGGCCGATCTATCCGCAGGGCGGCATCGCGGTGCTGTGGGGCAATCTTGCGCCGGGCGGCGCGATCATCAAGCAGTCGGCTGCGGATGCGCAGCTCATGGAGCACGAAGGCCGCGCGGTGGTCTTCGAAAACGCCGAGGACCTGGTGGCCCGCATCGACAGCGACGCACTCGACGTGACGGCCGAGGACGTGCTGGTGCTCAGGAACATCGGCCCGAAGGGCGCGCCGGGCATGCCCGAGGCCGGCTACATCCCGATTCCGCGCAAGCTCGCACGCGCGGGGGTGAAGGACATCGTGCGCATCTCCGACGGCCGCATGAGCGGCACGGCCTTCGGCACCATCGTGCTGCACGTCACGCCGGAGTCCGCCATCGGCGGGCCGCTGGCCCATGTGCGCAGCGGCGACCGCATCCGGCTCAGCGTGGCGAATCGCGAGATCGCGCTGCTGGTGTCCGACGACGAACTCGCGCGCCGAGCGAGGGAAACGGGGGTGCCCGAACCGACGGCCGAGCGCGGCTACAGGAAGCTGTTCCTGCAGACGGTGACGCAGGCGGACAAGGGCGTGGACTTCGACTTCCTGCGCGCACCGAACATGGTCGGCAAGGTACCGCGTTAGCTGAGGACGGCTTGCGCCTCGGCCAGCAGCGCCTGCGCGAGCGCCACGCGCGGCCCCTGCGCCGCCCAAACC
>NZ_AFAL01000991.1 GCF_000193225.1 Verminephrobacter aporrectodeae subsp. tuberculatae At4
CAGCGTGCGCGGCATCCAGGGGCATATTGCGTACCCGCAACTCGCGCGCAACCCCATCCACCAGGCGCTGCCCGCCTTGACGGAACTGGCCGCGACGGTCTGGGACCAGGGCAATGCGTTCTTCCAGCCCACCAGCTGGCAGATCAGCAACGTGCATGGCGGCACCGGCGCGACGAACGTGATCCCCGGCGAAGTGGTCGTGGATTTCAACTTCCGCTTTTCCACGGAATCCACGGCCGAGGGACTGCAACAGCGCGTGCACGCGCTGCTGGAGCGCCATGGCCTGACGTACGAGCTGCGCTGGACCTTGGGCGGCGAGCCCTTTCTGACCCCGCCGGGCGAGCTGCTGGCCGCCGTCGGGCAGGCCATCACCGCGGAGACCGGGCTGAGCACCGAGCTCTCCACCACCGGGGGAACGAGCGACGGCCGCTTCATTGCCCGGATATGCCCGCAGGTGATCGAGCTCGGCCCGCCGAATGCGAGCATCCACAAGATCGACGAGCACGTGCGGCTGGCGGACATCGAACCGCTCAAGAACATCTACCGCCGCACCCTGGAGAACCTGCACGCACGGGCCCTGGCATGAGCGACTGCGCCGCCGCGCCGCAGCCAACGCTCGCGGGATCCACCGTGGGCGCCTTGGTCGCGTCGGGCGCGCAGTGGCTGGCCGCGTCCGGCGTCTCCTTCGGTCACGGCACGACGAATGCGTACGACGAGGCCGCCTGGCTCGTTCTCTGGCGCCTGGGCCTGCCGCTGGACAGCGACCTGTCGGACGCCGCCCTGGGCCAGCAGCCGGTGGCGCAGGCGCAGCGGGAACAGGTCGCGGCGCTGTTTGCCGAACGCATCCGCACCCGCAAGCCCGCCGCGTACCTGACGCGCGAGGCCTGGCTCCAGGGCCTTGCGTTCTACGTTGACGAGCGCGCCATCGTGCCGCGCAGCCTCATCGCCGAACTGCTGGCCGACGGCAGCGTGGACGATTTCCTGGGCGCGCACACCCGCCGCGTGCTCGACCTGTGCACCGGCAACGGCAGCCTGGCGGTGCTCGCCGCAATCGCCTGGCCCGAGGTGGCGGTCACGGGCGCGGACATCTCGCCCGACGCGCTCGCCGTGGCGCGCATCAACGTCGAGCGGCACGGCCTGCAAGAGCGCATCGAACTGCAATGCGCGGACGGCCTGCGCGCGCTGCCCGGCCCGTGGGACCTGATCCTGTGCAATCCGCCCTACGTGAACGCAGCCGCAATGGCGGCCCTGCCCGCCGAATACCGCGCCGAGCCCGCGCTCGCGCTCGCGGGCGGCGCCGACGGAATGGACTTCATCCGCCGACTGCTCGCGCACGCCCCGGCGTGCATGGGCGAGGACGCGCTGCTCATCCTGGAAATCGGCAACGGGCGCGCCGCCTTTGAGGCGGCGTTCGCGCGGCTGCCCGTGCACTGGCTGGACACCAGCGCGGGCCCGGACCAGGTGCTGCTGATCACGCGCCAGGGCCTGGCGTTCGCCGAATGATCGTCCTCAAAAACCTCAGCCTGCGCCGGGGCAGCAAGCTGCTGCTCGACCAGGTCTCGGTCACCATCAACGCGGGCGAGCACGTCGCCCTGGTGGGGCGCAACGGCGCGGGCAAATCCTCGCTCCTGGCCCTGCTCAACCGCACACTGCATGAGGACGCGGGCGAATACCTCGTCCCCGCGCAGTGGCGCATGGCGCAGGTGGCGCAGGACATGCCCGAAACCCCCGAGTCCGCCACGGCGTTCGTGCTCCAGGGGGACAGCCGCCTGACCGGCTTGCGCGCGGCGCTCGCAAGGGCCGAGGACGGCGGCGACGGAATGGCCATCGCGCAGGCGCATTCCGATTTGGCCGACGCCGGCGCGCACGACGCCACGGCGCGCGCGCAGGCGCTGATTCTCGGGCTCGGGTTCCGGGTGGCGGAACTCGAGCAGCCCGTGAACAGCTTCTCGGGCGGCTGGCGCATGCGCCTGCAACTGGCGCGCGCGCTGATCTGCCCCTGCGACCTGCTGCTGCTCGACGAACCCACGAACCACCTGGACCTGGACGCGCTGGTGTGGCTCGAATCCTGGCTCGCGCGCTACGCGGGAACGCTGATCACCATCAGCCACGACCGCGAGTTCCTCGACGCCGTCGCCGACGTCACGCTGCACATCGAAAACGCCCGGATCACCCGCTACGGCGGGAACTACAGCCGCTTCGAAGCGCTGCGCGCCCAGCAGATGGAATTGCAGCAGGCGAGCTACGCGAAACAACAGGACCGGGTCGCGCAGCTGCAAAAATTCATCACCCGCTTCAAGGCCAAAGCGAGCAAGGCCAAGCAGGCGCAAAGCCGCGTCAAGGCCCTGGAGCGCATGGAGAAAATCGCGCCCGTGCTGGCCGACGCCGAATTCGGCTTCGACTTCAAGGAGCCGGCGCAGCTGCCCAACCCGATGCTGAGCATCACGGACGCAGTGTTTGGCTACGCGGGCGCGGGCGTGGACGGGAGCGCGCACACCATCTTGCGCCACGTCGGGCGCTCGGTGCTGGCCGGCCAGCGCATCGGCATCCTGGGCGCCAACGGGCAGGGCAAATCCACGCTGGTCAAGACCATTGCCCGCCAGATGAAGGTGCTCGCGGGCCGCATCACCGAAGGCCGGGGCCTGCGCATCGGCTACTTCGCCCAGCAGGAACTGGACCTGCTGCGCCCGGCCGACAACCCGCTCGAACACATGCTGCGCTTGGCCCGGGACATGGAGGCCGACGGCCGGGAATCCGGCCGCGAACAGGAACTGCGCAACCACCTGGGCAGCTTCAATTTTTCCGGCGACATGGCCCGGCAGGCCGTGGGCAGCATGAGCGGCGGAGAAAAGGCCCGCCTGGTGCTGGCCATGATCGTCTGGCAACGGCCCAACCTGCTGCTGCTCGACGAACCCACGAACCACCTGGACTTGGTCACGCGCGAGGCGCTGTCCATGGCGCTCAACGGCTTCGAAGGCACGCTGCTGCTCGTCAGCCACGACCGCGCACTGCTGCGCGCCGTATGCGACGAGTTCTGGCTCGTGGGGCGCGGCGCGGTGGCGCCGTTCGACGGCGATCTGGACGACTACCAGCGCTATCTGCTCGACGAGGCGAAACGCTTGCGCGAACCGGCAGCGCGGTCCGCGCGCACGGCGGATTCCGCCGAAGCGCCTGCGGTCCCCGCTCCGACCTCCGCGCCCATTGCCGCCCTGCGCGACGGCCGGGAACAGCGCAGACTCGACGCCCTGGCCCGCCAGCAGCACGCCGAAAAGACCCGGCCGCTGAAAACAGAAATCGGACAAATCGACGCGCGCCTGGTGGCCCTGTTCACCGAGCGCAGCGCGCTGGAACAAAGACTCGCCCAAGAAGCCCTGCCTGCCGCCGAAATCGCCGAATGCGGCCGGCGCCTGAAGGCCGTCGCCGACGAGACCGCCCGGCTGGAGGAACGCTGGCTGGAAATCTCCTGCGCACTGGAAGCGCTCTTGGCGGCGGCCTGAATAGGGCGGCACCCACCCGCCCGCGCCCGCCCGGTAGCCACAAGGCCTGCGCAGGCAGGGCCCATCAGTTCCAGCCCGCAACCAACACCGGAGCCAGAGCCGTCTGGTAATCGGCCGCCAGCGTGGTCTGCCCCGCAGGCGGCGGCGCAAAGGCCGCCATCGCAGACACCAGGGCATTCACCTGGCTGTCCAGCAGGACATTGCCGTTCGAGGTCTGGAAGCGCTCGATATGGTAGGCATCGCCCGAATTGTCGTTGCCCGCTCTACTGTCAAGCGTGTCGGCTCCGGTTTCGTCGAAGAAGAAGTCGGTGTCTGCACCGCCGTCAAGCGTGTCGGCTCCGGTTTCGTCGAAGAAGAAGTCGGTGTCTGCACCGCCG
>NZ_AFAL01000990.1 GCF_000193225.1 Verminephrobacter aporrectodeae subsp. tuberculatae At4
CGTCCTGCAGCGCGCCCGCGTGGTCCAGCGGCTGACCCTGCGCGTCCACCACCCGCCCCAGCAGGCCCGCGCCCATCGGCAGCCCGGGCAGACCCGCGCGCGCCGCGCGCCGGGGCGGATCGCCCCAGCGCGGCATGGGCGCGCAGGGCGCTGCGGGAGTCACGCTGGCGCCGCTGGCCAGGCCGTGGACGTCGCCCGCCGGCATGAGAAACGCGCGCTCGCCCGAGAAGCCCACGACCTCGGCCAGAACCGGCGCCTGCCCGGATGCATGCCCCGGCATCTGCACCAGGCACTGCGCGCCCACCGGAACGCGCAAGCCCACGGCCTCCAGCACCAGCCCGGTGAGCCGCGTCAGCGTGCCGCGCGTCTCCAGCGGCGCGCCCTGGGCCACGCGCGCGCGCGCTTCATCGACGAAGCGCGTCCAGGCGCAGGGGGCGGGATCATCCGGGTCCTCAGCGCGCATCGCCGCCCCCTTCCTGCCAGGGCGACTCGATCCCGAGCGCGGCCAGCGCCCGCTGCCAGCGCTTTTCCACGCTGCCATCGACCACGCTGCCGGCGCATTCCACCAGGCAGCCGCCCGGCGGCACGGCAGCGTCCGCCATCCACTGGACCTGCTGCGGGGTCGCCAGCGCCGCGCGCAGCGGCTGCGTGAGCCCCTGCATGTCCACGGGGTTCAGGCGCACGCTCGCGGGGCGCCCCTCGGCGACCAGCATTCCCAGGGCCTCGCGCACCACGGGGTGCAGGGCCTCGGGGTTCACGGACAGCTCCTGGCGCAGCACCTCGCGCGCGATGTCGCAGGCCAGCGCGAGCAGCTGCTGCGCCATGCGCCGCTGCATGTCGAGCAGGCTCGCGTCGAGCGCCTGCAGAACGCCCTGCAGGCGCTCGGCCGCCGCATGGCCCTGGTGCACGATGTACTCGTCCAGGCGGTGCTGCCACTCGCTCGCGGTCTGCTCCTGCCCCTGGGCAAGGCCCGCGGCGTGGGCGTCGGCGCAGGCCTGCTGGAGCAGCGCCTGCTGCGCGGCCTCGTCGATCGCAGCAGGGATTTGCACCGCGGGCGCAACGCGGTCGGAGCCATCGACGGCGCCAAACTTCCACTGCGTGCAATCGCCCAGCTCCTCGCTGGGGATGATGCGCGCGTAGGAGCGGGGGCTAAACAAAGGCATCTTCCCCCCCGCTGCCGATCGCGATCAGCCCCTCGTCGGACAGGCGCCGCACGATCTTGAGGATTTCCCGTTGCTGGGTCTCGACCTCGGACAGGCGGATCGGACCGCGCGCTTCGAGGTCCTCGCGCAGCGCCTCGCCGGCGCGCATGGACATGTTCGAGAGAAACTTCTCGCGCAGCTCCGTCGGCGCGCCCTTGAGCGCCACGATGAGCTCCTCGGACGACACTTCCCTGAGAATGGTCTGGATGGCCTTGTCGTCGAGCCTGAGCATGTCTTCGAAGACGAACATCTTGTCCATGATCTTCTGCGCCAGATCCGCGTCGTAGCTGCGGATCGCCTCCAGCACCACGGTGTCCACGCTGCCGCTGAGCATGTTGATGATTTCGGCCGCGGCCTTGACCCCGCCGAGCGAGCTCTTGCGAATCTTGTCGCCACCGGCGAGCACTTTGAACAGCACCTCGTTGAGGTCCTTCAGCGCCGTCGGCTGTATGCCCTCGAGCGTCGCCACGCGCAGCAGGATCTCGCTGCGCTGGCGCTCGCCCAGGTGCATCAGGATGGCCGCGGCCTGGTCGCTGTCCAGATGCACCAAGATGGCGGCGACGATCTGGGGGTGCTCGTTGCGCAGCAGCTCGGCCACGGACAGTGGGTCCATCCACTTCAGGCTTTCGATTCCCGAGACGTCCCCGCCCTGCAGGATGCGGTCGATCAGCAACCCCGCCTTGTCGTCGCCGAGCGCGCGTCTGAGCACTGCGCGCACGTAGTTTCCGGTGTCCGACACGAGCAGGCTCTGCGCGGCGGCGGCGGCGGCGAATTTGTTGATCACCTCGTCCACCCTCTCGCGCGACACCGAGCGCGTGCGCGCAATGGTCTCGCCGAGCTTTTGCACCTCCTTGGGCGAGAAATGCTTGAAGACCTCGCCCGCATCCTCCTCGCCGAGGGACATCAGCAAGATGGCGGCGTCCTGCAGACCTTGCTCGTTCATGCGGCGTCCTGCGCTCGGTGCTCAGTGCTCAGGCGGACTCGCCGCTGAGCCAGGTCTTGAGGATGTTCGCCACGGCGACCGGATTTTCCCGGGCGAGCACGCGCGCTTCCTCCAGGCGCAGCTGCTCGGGCGTCGCCGGCAGCGCCGCGTCACTCGGCGTGGGCAGCGCGGGGCGCTCCAGGGCCTCGGCTTCCAGGGCGTCGATCTGGCCACCGGCCACGGCGCGCGGCGCCGCCCCCTTGAGCGCGGGCCGCACCAGACCCAGCAGCACCAGGGCCGCGAACAGCACCGCGCCCAGGGGCCAGGCGAAGGTTTTGGCCAGCTCGATCACCTCGGGCCGCTGCCACAGCGGGACGTCCACGGGCGGCGTCGCGCGCACCAGGAACGGGGTGTGCATGAGATTCACCGAGTCGCCGCGTTCGCGGTTGAAGCCAATGCTCTCGCGCACCAGCGCCGTCATCTGCTCGATCTGCTCGGGCGCGAGCGCCCGGCTGCGGCCCTTGGCCTCGTCCAGCTGGTAATTCACCACCACGGCCGCGCTCAGGCGCTTGACGCTCCCCGTTGCGCCGCGCGTGACCTGCAGCGACCGGTCCAGCTCGTAGTTGGTGGTGGATTCGCGCCGGCTCGTGGCCTGCGCTCCCTGCTGCCCGCCCGCGTCCGGCGCGGGGTTGGCGCCGTTGCGCTGCCTGAACTGGCGCTGCTCG
>NZ_AFAL01000989.1 GCF_000193225.1 Verminephrobacter aporrectodeae subsp. tuberculatae At4
CGTGCGCGGCGCGGGAGGCGCGATCGAAAAGGAGGGTGGCCGGTGCATGGAGCGTGTGCCGGGCGGGCGTGGGCGTGGGGTGCGCAGCGTGGGGTCACAGAATGTAACACACGCAAGCCGCGTCAGCCGCCGGGCGCAGCGCCCGTGGCAGCGGGGCCGGAGGTCGCGCGACAATCGGCGGCACCATGAAAAGCATTCTCCCCCTGCAGTTGTTCGTCGCCCCGGACAAGAACGACCCCGCGCCGCTGATCGTCTACCACGGGGGCCACTGCCCCGATGGCTTTGGCGCAGCGTTTGCCGCCTGGCTCTACTACGGAGACAGCGCGCAATACCTGGGCCTGGACCATGGCGACGTGCAGACCGTGGACGGCCTGCCACCCGTGCAGGGCCGTGCCGTCTACGTCCTGGATTTCTCCTTCCCGGCCGATATGCTGCGCGCCATCGACGCACACGCCGCCAAGCTCGTGCTGCTCGACCACCACAAGAGCGCCGCAGAAAAGCTCAGCGGCTTTGCCTGCCGCTGCGGGGTTCTGCACTTTGACATGCACAAGTCGGGCGCGCGCCTGGCGTGGGAGTTCTTTCACCCGCACGCGCCGCTTCCGGCGCTGCTCAAGTACGTGGAAGACCGCGACCTCTGGAAGTGGGAGTTCGCCGAGAGCGCAGGCTTTCTGTCGGCGCTCGAGATGGAGGCGCAGGACTTCGCGCGCTGGCGCGAGATAGCCGCCTTCACGCCCGAGCAGAGCGCCCGGTTCATGGCGCGCGGTGGCGCCATGGACGAGAAGTACCGCCGGCTCGCGGCCGACATCGCCGAAGGCGCCCAGCCCCTGGTGTTCAACGGCATCGAGGGGCTGATGGTGAACGCCCCCGGTGTGTTCCACAGCCTGGTGGGCGACATGCTCTCGGCCAAGAGCGGCAGCTTTGCGCTGATGTGGAGCGCGGGCGCCAAGGGTGTGCGGGTGGGGCTGCGTGCGCAGCGCAATTTCGACTGCATCGCGCTGGCCGAGAGCATGGGCGGCGGCGGCCACGCGCAGGCCTGCGGCTTCAGGATGGGACTGGACCGATTGCCCGAACTGCTCGCGGGCCGCTTCGACGCCTGAGGCGTCAAGTTTTATCGGCGCCCGCCGATATCCTGGACAGCACCCTGCAAGGACCGTCAGCATGTTCAGCACCCATGGCCGCGCCCGTGCCGCCACCGCGTATCGGCGCATCGATGTAGAGACCATCCGGCATACGCTGGACCCGTACCAGCAGGTCAGCCTGCTGTACGCAGGCGTCCTCGACTCCATTGCCACGGCGCGCGGCGCCATGGCGCGCGGCGACGTGCCGGGCAAGGTAGCGGCCATTGCCCGGGCGCTGCGCATTCTCGAAGAGGGGCTGAGCGCGTCCCTGGACCGGGTCGCCGGCGGCGAGCTCGCGCAGAACCTGGCCGCGCTCTACGACTACTGCACGCACCGCCTGATTCTGGCGAACGCGCGCAACGACGACGCGGCGCTGTGCCAGGTCACGCACCTGATCGGGTCCGTGGCCCGGGGCTGGGATGGCATCCGCAAGACGGACGCTGCGCCCGATCCCGAGTCCGAGCCCATGGTGCTGGGGGGCTGAGCCATGTCGCAGGGGTTGATCGACTGCTACAAGGCCATCGAGGACAGCAGCGCCAGGATGCTGGACGCCGCCAGGCGCAGGGATTGGGACGCCGTGCTGCGCTGCGAGGGCGCCTGCGCCGTGCTCATCGGGCAGCTGCGCCTGAAGGCGCAGGAGCAGGCGCTGGCACCGGAACAGCGCAGCGAAAAGGCGCGCATCATGCAGCGCATCCTGCGCAACGACGCCCGCATCCGCTGCCTGGCAGAGCCTTGGCTGGCGCAGTTCGAACAGCTGTTCGCAGGCCGGCGGCTGCACTGAGAGCGGATGGGCGCGATGACCCGATTCGAGCCCCAATGGGTGTCTTAGCCTGAAGGCGCGGATGGGTCGCCATCACCACCGCCAGCGTCGCGCTCGGAGAATACTTCCCTTGCCGCGAGCGTGGCATTGATGGCGGCTGGAAACCCGGCATAGGCCGCCACGTGAATGGCCAACTCGAGCATCTGCTCGCGCGTGCCCCCGACGTTGAGCAGGCCATGAATATGGACCCTGAGCTGCGGCGTGGCAGTGCCCAGCGCGGCAAGCGCCGCCACGGTAATCAGCTCACGCTCGAGAAGTTCCAGCACGGGGCGGGTGTAAATCTCGCCAAAGCCAAACTCCACGATGAAGCGACCGAGGTCCGGCGCGATTCCCTTCAGAGAGGCCATCACCGCCTCGCCGGCGTGGCCGTCGATGCGCGAGAGGGCATCCATCCCGGCTTGATACCGGGCATCGCCGGGGCAAGAAGGCGTCGTCGTGGGCGTGAAATGCAGCTGGCGTTCGTCGAACACCTCCTTGGCAGCAAAAACACCATTCAGGGCGGTCGGAAAGCCTGCGTAGACAAGCAAGTGGGTCATCAGTTCGACGATCTTGGCAGCGCTGCACCCCACGTTGAGCGCAGCGGCAATATGGAACTTCAGCTGCGGCCGCGCATTGCCCAGCACGGCCAAGACGGCCACGGTCGCCAATTGCCTGTCGTGGTAGCTCAGGTGGGGGCGCTGATAGATCTCGCCATACACAAAGCGGATCGCCAGCCTGCCAAGGTCGGGGGAGATGTCGGCCAAGGCATCGATGAGGGAGGGTTTGCGGGTTGCCTCGATGTGGCACAGGCAGGCCATGCCAACCTCGTAGGCGCTGCGATCCGTGGGGGTCGATGGGGTGTTCATCCTTCGGAGACTAAGGATGTTTTCTGGTGCTGGCGATTGCTTGATTTGTTGATACCTTTCGGGTATCGCTTGTCCCGGTGCAGGGCAGGCAGGGCCAACGCCATGCCTATGCTTTCGATGCGGCCAGATGCTCTTTCAGAAAACCGATGAAAGCCGTGACCCCATCCGAAGGCGCTCCCGCGCGATGCGCGACTGCCACGCGAATGCCCAATTGCTCGCCTTCGTCGAGGTCCTTGTAGACGATGCCTTTGCGCTGCATGGTCTTGAGCGACCGGGGAATCAGCGCAATGCCTTGCCCCTCGGCAACCAGGCTCAGCAGGATATGGAAGTCGGGCGGTTCGATGGTGCGCGCCGGGGTGAAGCGCATGCGCGCAAAGACACGCTCGCAATGATCGTGGTAGGCCGGGTTCTGCCTGCGGTCGAACCAGAAGAGATTCTCCTGATCGAGGTCGCGCAAGGACAGCTTGCGCTTTCTTGCCGCCGGGTGGCTTGCGGAAAGCCCCACGACCATCGGCTCATCGAGCAGATGGTCCAGCACCAGGCTCTCCGTATGCAATGGCAGGCCCACCACGGCGACGTCCAGGATGCCGCGGTTCAGGTCGCGCACGGATCGGATGGATATCTGCCGCTTCACGTTCAGACGAAGCAAGGGGAAGCGCCGGGCGAATTCGGTTTCTATCCAGGAGAACAGGCTGGCGTCGATGACGGTGGTGATGCCCAGATTCAATGCGTGCTTCCGCGCGGCGGGGGGCTGACGGAACTGCATGACGAGGTGCTCGGAGTCCCGCAGCAGAAGGCGTGCGCGCTCCAGAAACTGCTCCCCCGCGTCGGTCAGCTGGATGCGGCGGTTGCCGCGCTCAAAGAGCAGTACGCCCAGGTTCTCTTCCAGCGCCTGTATCTGGCGGCTCAGCGGGGGCTGTGTGATGCACAGCCGCGCTGCGGCACACCGAAAGCTCAACTCCTCCGCCACCGCGATGAAGTATTTCATCTGCCTGAGATTCAGCGAGCCGCTCATCGCTACCGCCCCTTTTTGCTACTGCCGCACAGCGTAGCACTGCAGGGGGTTGCGCGGTCCGGGTTTGAATGAGGCGGCAGCCATGACACGCGCCGCCAGCGCCTCACACCTGCATGTTCATGATGTCCGTGTAGGCCTGCAGCATGCGGTTGCGCACGTGCAAGGTGGCCTGAAAGCCGATCTGGGCCTTTTGCATGGCGACCATGGTTTCTTCCAGACTGACTGCGGGGTTGTCCAACTGCACTTCCTGTTGCAGGGCGGTGGAGCGGTTCTGCGCCGCGCTCACGGATTGCAGGGCGCCCTTGAGTGCGCTGGAAAAACCGACTTCGGTGCCCGCATCCCGCGCCGGCGCGCTGCGCCAGGCTGTGCCGGTGCCGGCAAGCGGGGGGGTGACGCTCGGCAGGCGCAGGTCCATGGCGGTGTCCGTGGGCAGGGGCGGTAGGGGCTTTGCGCATCCTAGCCGCGGGCGGCGCATCCGGCGGCGGAAATTGCGCGCCCAACGGGCGGCTTATCCGGCGAACACGCCGGTTGTGCGATCGAAATAATCGGGCTCGCACCAGGTCCGTCGCCGGGCCTGAGACTGGATAAGCAAGATGTCTGCTGTGGCCCAAGTTCCTTCCGATCCGCCGACGGTGCCTGCCCGCCCCCCATGGCTGCAGCGGTTGCAGAGCCTTGGCCGGGCGCAGCGTGTGCGGCTGGGTCTGGGCCTGGCGCTGCTGCTCGCGGCCGCCGCGGCGCTGCTGCTTCTGGGGCGCCAGAGCGAGTACCGGGTGCTGTTCGCGAATCTGAGCGACAAGGACGGCGGCGCCATCGTGGTCCAGCTCACGCAAATGAACGTGCCCTACAGGTACACGCAGGGCGGCGGCGCCATTCTGGTTCCGGCCGACCAGGTGCACGACGTGCGCCTGCGCCTGGCGACCCAGGGCCTGCCCAAGGGCTCGGTGGTCGGCTTCGAGCTCATGGAGTCGAGCAAATTCGGGCTCACGCAATTTCAGGAGCGGCTGAACTTCCAGCGCGGGCTCGAAGGCGAGCTCACCCGCTCCATCCAGTCCCTGTCGTCGGTGCAAAGCGCGCGCGTGCACCTGGCGCTGCCGAATCAGAATGGTTTCTTCCGCGAGCAGCAAAAGCCCTCGGCATCGGTCCTCGTGGGCCTGTATCCGGGCCGCGTTCTGGACCGCGCCCAGCTCGCCGGCATCGTGCACCTGGTGGCCTCCAGCGTTCCGGAGCTCGCGCCCTCGGCCGTGAGCGTGCTCGACGACACGGGCAAGCTGCTCTCGCAGTCGCCCGACACGGGCGCCGAGGCGAATGCGCAGCAGCTGTTGTACGTGCAGCAGATCGAGCAGCTGTACAGCCGCCGCATCCTGGATATTCTGGAGCCCGTGGTGGGCCAGGGGAACGTGCGCGCGCAGGTCACTGCGCAGGTGGATTTCACGCAGACGGAATCGACTTCCGAGCAGTTCCGGCCGAACCAGACGCCGGATTCGGGCGCCGTGCGCAGCCAGCAGCAGCTGGAGAGCCGGGGCGGCCCCGAGCGGATGCCCAGCGGCATTCCGGGCGCCGTGAGCAATCAGCCGCCCGCGCCGTCCACGGCGCCGATCAACGGCGCCAACCCCGCGCCGGACGCGGGCGGGCAGCAGGGAGCGCAGGCCACGAGCCGGCGCGA
>NZ_AFAL01000988.1 GCF_000193225.1 Verminephrobacter aporrectodeae subsp. tuberculatae At4
CCCCGCAGGACGCCTGGTTCGCCATGGGCTATGTGCACGCGCAGGAGCGCAGCTGGCAGCTGGAATTCAACCGCCGCGTGATGCACGGCGAGCTGTCCGGGATATTCGGCGCGGCGACGCTCGCGACGGACAAGCTCATGCGCACGCTGGACATCATGGGCGCCGCCCGGCGCCAGTACCAAGGGCTGCCGCTGTACGCCCGGGAGGCGCTGCAAGCCTATAGCCAGGGCATACGGGCCTTTCACCGCGACCGCCCCCAGGCGTTGCCGCCCGAGTTCCATATCCTGGGCGTGCAGGGCGCTGCCTGGGAGCCCGAGGACAGCGTGGGCTGGGCGCTGATGATGGCGCTGGACCTGGGCGGTAACTGGGGCAACGAGTTTGCGCGCCTGGCACTTGCCAGGACGCTGGACACCGAGCGCCTGTGGCAGCTCATGCCGCCCTACCCGGGCGAGCGGCCCGCAGCCTCGGCCGACCTGGCCGCGCTGTACCGCCAGTGGGGGGTCTACCGGGAGACGGCGCCGCAGGCCGAGGACGCCCGCCGCCTGCAAGCGCAGGCGGCGGCGCCGTCCCCGCGGATCGGCGCCGGCATGCTCGCCTGGTCCGACGAACTCACGCGCAACGCCGGCAGCAGCGAGGGCCGGGGCAGCAACAACTGGGTGCTCGCGGGAACGCGCACGGTCAGCGGCAAGCCGCTGCTCGCCAACGACCCGCACCTGGAACTCTCGGTGCCCGCCGTCTGGTACTTCGCCGCGCTTCGGGCGCCTGCGGGCAGGGCCTCGGACGGAACGCCGATCGCCCCCATCGACGTGGTCGGTGCCACCCTGCCCGGTCTGCCCTTCGTGGTGCTCGGCCGCACCGGCCATGTCGCCTGGGGCTTTACCAACACCGGCCCCGACGTGCAGGACCTGTATCTGGAGCAAATCAACCCGGAAGACGCCACGCAGTACCGCACGCCCGAGGGCTGGGCGCGGTTCACGCTGCGCACCGAGAGGATTCGCGTGAAGGGCGCTGCGGACGTGCTGCACACGGTACGCAGCACCCGCCATGGCCCGGTACTCAGCGACGCGCAAAAGTCGCACGCCGACCTGCTGAACCTGGACAAATACGTGCTCGCGCTGCGCTGGAGCGCGCTCGACGCCGACAACCAGAGCGTGTTCGCGGGCCTGCAAAGCAACCAGGCGCAAACCGTGGACGCGCTGTTCCAGGCCCTGGAGCACCACCACTCGCCGATGCAGAACGTGCTCGCGGCCGACGACCAGGGCCGCATCCGCTTCCAGGCCGTGGGCCGGGTGCCGTTGCGCGCTGCGGGCAACGACATCCGCGGCGTGGCCCCGTCGCCCGGCTGGGACGCGCGCTACGACTGGCAGGGCTGGTTGGCGCGTGCGCAAACCCCGCGCGACGACGGCGCCCGGGGCTGGGTGGCGACGGCGAACCAGCGCGTGACGGCGCCGGACTCCCCGCACTACCTCACGCAGGACTGGGCGCTGCCCTACCGCTACGAGCGCATCGTGCAGCTCATCGAGGCCACCGAAAAGCACGACACCGCGAGCATGCAGGCGATGCAGCACGACGTGCGCTCGCTGGCCGCGCGCCGGCTGCTGCCGCACCTGCTGCGTGCCCGCTCGGCGCACCCGCTGGCCGCGGCCGCGCAGGCGCAGCTCCAGGGCTTTGACGGGGTGATGGACGCCGACCGCGCCGCGCCGCTGGTATTTGCCGCCTGGGTGGACGAACTCGCGCGCGGCGTGATCGCCGCGCGCATCGGCCAGGCGCGCTTTGCCAGCACCTACGGCAAGCGCGATTACCGGGCCGCGCTGGAGGGCATTCTGGAGCGCGATGACCGCTGGTGGTGCCAGCCCATGTCCTGCGCCGAACAGTCCGCCGCCGCGCTGGGCCGCGCGCTCGGGCGCTTGC
>NZ_AFAL01000987.1 GCF_000193225.1 Verminephrobacter aporrectodeae subsp. tuberculatae At4
CCACGTTGGTATCGAGAACAAACATCATGAGAAATCAACCGGCCGGGGTTCGATGCTCACACGCGGCGGCTCAAACTCGATGTCGGCAATACCCGGCATCGCCAGCGCATCGGCAATGTTGCGCCGTTGCTTTGTGAGCCGCTGATAGTCGTCAAAGCTCAAAAGCACATGGGCAGGTTTGCCCCGGGCTGTGATGAACACCGGTCCATTGTTTGCGGCCCGTTTTGCCTCGCTTGTCCCCTGGTTGAACTCGCGGCTTGATAAGGTGGTAATGGTCATGATGGCACCCCATATGCTTGAATAATGTAGATACGTTACTACAATGAGCAAACAAGCGCAAGCGTTAGCCTTGTCCAACGTGGTATGAGTCTGAAGGAGCCCCGTATTTCCAACGAGGTATGAGTCTGAAGGGGCGGTTGCAGGCCCCGAGCAAGGGTGGGTTGATCATCAGGAAATGGTGCTCAACATGGACGAGACGCGGCTCACGACGATCGCGCAAATTGAACAGTTTTTGGTCGCCAGCGCGGTGGTGCATTTCACCCCCAGCCAGGACGATGAGGATGACCAGGGCGCGCGCCAAGCTCAGGCGCCGCCGCATTCCGCCCGACAGCGCGGCGGGCCGGGGGCCGTACGTCAGGGCCGCGAATTCGAGCCCGTTGGCTTGGCTCATGCGCAGGAACGAAACACTGTCGTAGCGGTGGCCCACTACTCCCTGATCTGCCGCCCCGTGAGCTTGAGGAACAGGTCCTCGAGGTTCGCCGGGCGGTGCAGCGTGCGCAGGTGGCCGTGGGCGGCGAGCGCTTGCAGCAGCGGCTGCGCGTTCTGCGTGTAGAAGAACACCGTCTCGCCGCTGGTTTCCACGCGCGCGGCGAGCGTGCGCAGCGCGGCGTCCTCGGCCAGCGCCGCGGCGCCCACGCCGAATACCTCCACCACGTCGGGCTCCAGGTGCTCGGCGATCAGCGCGCGCGGGCGGCCCTCGGCGATCTTGCGCCCGTGGTCGAGCACCAGCAGGCGCGAGCACAGGCGCTCGGCCTCGTCCATGAAATGGGTCGTCAGCAGGATCGACTTGCCCTGCTGCAATAGCTGCTGCAGGCGCTCCCACATGAGGTGGCGGGCCTGGGGGTCGAGGCCCGTGGTGGGCTCGTCGAGCAGCAGCAGGCGTGGGTCGTTGACGAGGGCGCGCGCCAGGCTCAGGCGCCGCCGCATTCCGCCCGACAGCGTGGCGGGCCGGACGTCGGCCTTGTGCGTCAGGGCCGCGAATTCGAGCAGGCGCGCGACGCGCTCGTCCATCACCGGACCTCGGAGGCCGAAGTAGCGGCCGAACACGCGCAGGTTCTCGGCGCAGCTGAAGTCGGGGTCGAGCGTGTCGAACTGGGCGACCACGCCGAGCTGCGCCCTGATCGCCAGCGCGTCGTGGGGCATGCGCAGCGGCGCGTCTGCCGGTTGCGGTTGGAAATGCACGCTGCCGCCGTCGGGCGCTGCATGGCCCAGGCAGATGCGCAAGGTGGTGGTCTTGCCCGCGCCGTTCGGGCCGATGACGCCCAGGCATTCGCCGGGGGCGATGGCAAAGGAGACGTCGTCCACCGCCGTGGCCGTGCCATAGCGCTTGCGCAGGTGCAATGCTTCAAAGAGTGCGGTCATGCCCGGATTGTGTGCTCTGTCCGGCCCGCGCGGGCGCCCTTCGGCAAAAGACCGCACGCGCAGGCTCCTATGATTCGCCGGGGCCGCGGCTTGCGGCACTGCAAAGGGAGCTTGTGATGGATTTGGGGATTGCCGGCAAATGGGCGCTGGTGTGCGGCGCGAGCAAGGGGCTGGGCTACGGCTGCGCGCACGCGCTGGTGCGCGAGGGCGTGCACGTGGTGGTGAATGCGCGCAGCGCCCGGGCGCTGGACGCGGCGGCGAGCCGTTTGGCGGCTGAGGCGGCCAAGGCCGCGGGCCGGGGCGGCGCCCCAGCGCGCGTGCTGAGCGTCGCCGCGGACATCACCAGCGCCGCAGGGCGCGCCGCGGCGCTCTCCGTGGCTGGCGGCCCGGGGCGGGACTTCGACATCGTGGTCACGAACGCCGGCGGTCCGCCCACGGGGGATTTTCGCGAATGGGACCGCGCCGCCTGGATTGCGGCGCTGGACGCGAACATGCTCGCCCCCATCGAGCTCATCGGGGCCACGCTCGACGGCATGGCGGCGCGCGGTTTTGGCCGCATCGTGAACATCACCTCCAGCGCGGTGAAGGCGCCCATCGACGTTCTGGGCCTGTCCAACGGCGCGCGCAGCGGCCTCACGGGCTTTGTCGCGGGCGTCGCGCGCAGCCCGATCGCCGCCCGGGGCGTGACCATCAACAACCTGCTGCCCGGAAGGTTCGATACCGACCGGCTGGTCGCGACCGTGCACGCCGTCGCGGCCAAGTCGGGCAAGAGCGTGGACGCGGTGCGCCAGGCGCAGCAGGCGCTGATTCCTGCGGGGCGCTACGGCCGGGCCGATGAGTTCGGCGCGATTTGCGCGTTTCTGTGCAGCGTGCACGCGGGCTACGTCACGGGCCAGAACCTGCTGGCCGATGGCGGCGCGTACCCCGGCGTTTTCTGACGCGGCGGCCGCTGTGCGATGATTCCGCGCGGCCTGCATTCCGGCCCGCATTCCAGCGCAACAGGAGTCCGTTTCCATGAGCCTCGCCGTCCAGATCCGCCAGCACGGCGGCCCCGAAGAGCTTGCCCTCGTTGACCTGACCGTGGGCGCGCCCGGCCCGGGCGAGGTGCTCATCCGCCACCACGCGATCGGCCTGAATTTCATCGACGTGTACCACCGCACGGGCCTGTACCCGCTGAGCCTGCCCGCGGGAATCGGCATGGAGGCGGCGGGCGTGGTGCAGGCCGTGGGCGCGGGCGTCACGCACCTCGCGCCGGGCGACCGCGCCGTGTACGCCAGCATGCCCCCGGGCAGCTACTGCGAAATGCGCGTGCTGCCTGCGCAGTGCGTGTGCCGGCTGCCCGACGCGATCGGCTTCGACACCGGCGCGGCGATGATGCTCAAGGGCCTGACGGCGCAGTATCTGCTCAAGAAGACCCGGCCCGTCGAAGGGCTGCAAGCCGGTGACCATGTGCTGTTCCACGCCGCTGCGGGCGGCGTCGGGCTGATCGCCTGCCAGTGGGCCAAGGCGCTGGGCCTGCAACTCATCGGCACGGCGGGCAGCGACGCCAAATGCCGGCTCGCGCTGGACAACGGCGCGGCGCACGCCATCAACTACTGCCGCGAAGACTTCGCCGCCCGGGTGCGCGAGATCACCGGCGGCAAGGGCGTGAAGGTGGTGTACGACTCGGTGGGCAAGGACACCTGGGAGAAGTCGCTCGAATGCCTGCGCCCGCTGGGCCTGATGGCGAGTTTTGGCAATGCCTCGGGCCCGGTGGCGCCGTTTGCGCCGGGCCTGTTGGGCGCCAAGGGCTCGCTCTACGTCACGCGCCAGACGCTGTTCACGCACATTGCCACGCGCGCGAGCGTGCAGGCCATGGCCGAGGATCTGTTCGCCGTGGTGGCCAGCGGCCAGGTCAGGGTCCACATCGACCAGCGCTACCCGCTCGCCGAGGTGCAGCAGGCGCACCGTGACCTTGAGGCGCGCAAGACCACGGGCAGCACCATCCTCACGCCGTGAGCGCGCCCGACGACCCGTCGTTCGGGCGCTGGCTCGCCGCCGCGCGGCGCATGGCGCAGCGCCCCGCGCCCCGGCCGCGCGAGGCCTTTGTGCTCGCGGGGCAGGTGGTGGGCTCGGTGGCCCCGGGGTTTTTGCAGCAAATCGACTTGGCGCGCCTGGCCGAACAGGGCGGCAGGCTGCGGCAGCATTCCGGGGCCTGGCATCTGGAGGCGGCGCCCGAGGCGCGCACCGCGGCG
>NZ_AFAL01000986.1 GCF_000193225.1 Verminephrobacter aporrectodeae subsp. tuberculatae At4
TCCATGACCTACGAATTTTCTTGCGCGCCCCGGCGCCCGGCGCGGCCCCGCGCGCCGCCAGCCGCTTGGCCAGCTTGGCCTGGGCCTCTCCCGGAGTGGGCAGCACGGGAAGCCGGTACCGGGTCCCGCACAGAATGGCCTTGATGACGCGGTGCACCAGCAGGTCGGGGTAGCGCCGGATCGGGCTCGTGAAATGCGTGTACGCCGTGAACGCCAATCCGAAGTGACCGCTGTTGGTCGGCGTGTAAATCGCCTGCTGCATGGAGCGCAGCAGCATGGTGTGGATCTGCTGGGCGTCGGGCCGGTCCCGGGTGGCCTCGGCGATCGCCTGGAACTCTGCGGGCCTGGGGTCGTCGCCGATCGTCATGCCCACGGCCATCGACTTGAGGTAGCCGCGCAGCATCTCCTGCTTCTCGGGCGTGGGGCCCTCGTGCACGCGGAACAGCCCGGGCTGCCCCCCCTGGGCGATGAAGTCGGCGCTGCACACGTTCGCCGCGAGCATCGCCTCCTCGATGAGCCGGTGCGCGTCATTGCGCGTGCGCGGAACGATTTTTTCGATGCGCCCGTTCTCGTCGCAGACGATCTGCGTCTCGGTGCTTTCAAAGTCCACCGCACCACGCTCACGGCGCGCGAGCAGCAGCGCGCGGTACACGTCGTGCAGGTTCAGCAGGTCCCGGACGCGCTCGCCGCGCCTGCCGGCCTCGGGTCCGCGCGTGTTCGCCAGGATGGCAGCGACCTCGGTGTACGTGAAGCGCGCGTGGCTGTACATCACCGCCGGGTAGAACTGGTACGCGTGCACCTGGCCCTTGGCCGTGACGAGCATGTCGCAGACCATGCACAAACGCTCCACTTCGGGGTTGAGCGAGCACAGTCCGTTGCTCAGCTTCTCGGGCAGCATCGGGATCACGCGCCGCGGAAAGTACACGCTGGTGGCCCGGTCGTAGGCGTCCACGTCGATGGCGCTGCCGGTCTCCACGTAGTGGCTCACGTCGGCAATCGCCACCAGCAGGCGCCAGCCCTTGCTGCGCCCCACCCTGGCCGGTTCGCAGTACACGGCGTCGTCAAAGTCGCGCGCGTCCTCGCCGTCGATGGTCACCAGGGGCACGTCCGTCAGGTCCACGCGGCGCCTCTTGTCCTGCGCGCGCACCTTGTCCGGCAGCGCCTTCGCCTGCGCCAGACAGGCGGCAGAAAACTCGTGCGGCACGCCGTACTTGCGCACCGCGATCTCGACCTCCAACCCCGGATCGTCCACCTCCCCGAGCACCTCGGTGACGCGGCCCACGGGCTGCCCGAACAGCGCGGGCGGCTCGATCAACTCGACGACCACGACCTGCCCGGACCGCGCAGCACCGGTGGCCCCTTTGGGAACCAAGACGTCCTGGCCATAGCGCTTGTCCTCGGGCGCCACCAGCCAGACGCCGCTTTCCTGCAGCAGGCGGCCGATGATGGGCTGGGGCGGGCGTTCGATGATCTCGAGCACGCGGCCCTCGGGGCGGCCGCGGCGGTCCTGGCGCACGATGCGCACGCGCACGCGATCCTTGTGCAGCACGGCGCGCATTTCGTTCGGGGGGATGTAGATGTCGCCCTCACCATCGTCGCGAACGACGAAACCGTGTCCGTCCCGGTGCCCCTGCGCGCTGCCCTCGATCTCGTCCGAGAAATGCGCGGGCTGCGCACCGGGAGGGGTATTTTTTTTGCTATACAATCTCGGTCTTTCCTGAAATGCCCAGGTGGCGGAATTGGTAGACGCACTAGTTTCAGGTACTAGCGAGTAACATCGTGGAGGTTCGAGTCCTCTCCTGGGCACCAAGTTTAACGAGAACCGGTGGCGGTTTTCGAAGCATTGAACCGCTGGACCGCAGCGGTTTTTTTACGCCCACAAAAAACGACCGGCGAGGCCCGAACCCGCCGGTGCTGGCATCAGGGCCCGATCCCGGACAGGCCCTCTCGCCTGCACTGAGCCGGACCCCGATCGCCACAGGGCTGAATCACTTCAGCTTCATTTCCTTGTATTCGACGTGCTTGCGCGCCCGGGGATCGAACTTCATGATCGCCATCTTCTCGGGCATGGTCTTCTTGTTCTTGGTCGTGGTGTAGAAGTGGCCGGTACCCGCCGTGGATTCCAGCTTGATCTTGTCGCGTCCACCTTTGCTTGCCATGGTGCTTCTCCTTTAAGCCTGACCCCGTGCGCGCAGGTCTGCGAGCACCGAGTCGATACCGTTCTTGTCGATCAAGCGCAGGGCCGCGCTCGAGACCCGCAGGCGGATCCAGCGGTTCTCGCTCTCGACCCAGAAACGGCGGTATTGCAGGTTCGGCAGGAACCGGCGCCGGGTTTTGTTGTTGGCGTGGGAAACGTTGTTTCCGACCATGGGCTTCTTGCCCGTTACGTCGCAGACGCGTGCCATGAGGACACTCCGATTTTTGAACAGCCCCTCGGCACCTCGGAAACCCGAAGGCAGCGAGTGGCCTCACCTCGCCAGAAAGAAGGGTGGCGGTAACCCCGGGTTGGACCCGATCGATTGCCCTGCCCGGCGCGCCGTGGAAACGACGGGCCAAATTTGGCAAAGCTGCGCAGTATAGCCTGATTCGATCACGCGCCCTGCTCCAGAAAGCGCTGCGCGTCCAGCGCCGCCATGCAGCCCGTTCCTGCGCTGGTGATGGCCTGGCGGTAGACGTGGTCCTGCACGTCGCCGGCAGCGAAGACACCGGGAACGCTGGTCTGCGTGGCAAACCCCTTGAGACCGCCCCGGGTGATGAGGTAGCCGTTTTCCATTTCGATCTGGCCCTGGAAGATTTCGGTATTCGGGGCATGACCGATCGCGATGAAGCAGCCCTGCAGCGCGATGTCCTGCGTGCTGCCGTCCTGCGTGCTCTTGATGCGCACGCCCGTCACGCCGGTGCCGTCGCCCAGCACCTCGTCGAGCGTGTGGAACAGCCTGAGCTCGATCCTGCCGGCGGCCACCTTCTCGTTGAGCCTGTCCACGAGGATGGGCTCGGCCTTGAACCTGTCGCGGCGGTGCACCAGGGTGACCTTGCTGGCGATGTTCGCCAGGTACAGGGCCTCCTCCACCGCCGTGTTGCCGCCGCCCACCACGCAGACGTCCTGCCCGCGGTAGAAGAATCCGTCGCAGGTCGCGCAGCCGGAGACGCCCTTGCCCATGAAGGCTTGTTCCGAAGGCAGTCCCAGGTACTTGGCCGACGCGCCGGTGGCCAGGATCAGCGCGTCGCAGGTGTAGCTGCCGCTGTCGCCCGCCAGCGTGAATGGGCGCTGGCCGAGGTCGACCTTGTGGATGTGGTCGAAGACGATTTGCGTCTTGAAGCGCTCGGCGTGCTCCAGGAAGCGCTGCATCAGGTCCGGGCCTTGCACGCCATGCACGTCGGCGGGCCAGTTGTCCACGTCGGTGGTAGTCATGAGCTGACCGCCCTGGGCCATTCCGGTGATGAGCACCGGGTTCAGGTTCGCGCGGGCGGCGTACACCGCGGCGGTGTAGCCCGCCGGGCCGGAGCCGAGAATCAGAACTTTCGCGTGTTGGCTGGTGGACATGGATGAGCCTTGTTTGTGCGCCCGGTGCAGAAACGCTGTTGGGAAAAACCGCGGAAGGCGCCGCCCACGCGGGCAGTCCCTTCTCAATCCCGGCGATTGTAAGAAGCTGCGGACCCAAGGACCCGGCGCAGCGACCCCGAAAGGGCGGCCGGGGATGCGCGCTCACGCGACGCCCGCCCATGGCCTATCATGCGCGGCGATATTTTGCCGCGTGGGCGCACGCCTGCGCGGCAGGCTCCCGACGACCCACCTGATTGACACCCGAACCCGAACGATCCACAGAGACAGAGGTCCCCATGCGCGTACAGCACAAATCCATCATCGTCACCGGCGCCGGCAGCGGCATTGGCGAGGGCATTGCGAAACGCCTGGCCGCCGAGGGCGGCAGGCTCATCGTGAACGACATCGACGAAGCCGGTGGCCGGCGCGTCGCGGCGGAGATCCGCGCCGCAGGCGGTCAGGCCGCTTTCTTCCGGGCCGACGTGACCTGTTCGGCCCAGGTCGAGGCCCTGGTGGACGAGGCCCTGCAGCGGTACGGCCGGCTCGACGTGGTGGTGAACAACGCCGGCTGGACGCACCGCAACCGCCCCTGCTCGAAGTCGGCGAGGAGGAGTTCGACAAGGTCTACGCCGTCAACGTGAAAAGCCTCTACCTGACGGCGATCCACTCCGTTCCCGTGATGCGCCAGGCCGGCGGCGGCAGCTTCATCAACATCGCCTCCACCGCCGGGCTGCGCCCGCGCCCCGGCCTCACCTGGTACAACGGCTCCAAGGGCGCAGTCATCACCACCAGCAAGTCCATGGCCGCGGAACTGGGGCCGGAAAACATCCGCGTGAACTGCATCAACCCCGTGTTCAACCCCGACACCGGCTTGGCGGCCGAGTTCGCCGGCGGCCCCGTGGACGAGGCCCGCCGCGCCAAGTTCCTCGCGAGCATCCCGCTGGGGCGCTTCTCCAGCGCGCTGGACGTGGCGCACGCCGCGCTGTATCTGGCGAGCGACGAGGCCGCGTTCATCAGCGGCGTGTGCATCGAGGTGGACGGGGCGCGCTGCGTGTGAGCGCCGGACGCGGCGCCCACGCCGCACGCAGCCATCGGAATTCCTTGCGGACTCTCAACCCAGCAGGGCCTGGGCAAACTCGCGCGCGTCGAAGCGCTCCAGGTCTTCGAGCTTCTCGCCCACGCCGATGAAGTAGACGGGGATGGGCCGCTCCTGCGCGATGGCGGCCAGGACGCCGCCCTTGGCCGTGCCGTCGAGCTTGGTCACGATCAGCCCGGTGAGTTGCAATGCGTCGTCGAATGCGCGCACCTGGGCGAGCGCGTTCTGCCCGGTGTTGCCGTCGATCACCAGCAGCACCTCGTGCGGCGCGCTCGCGTCGGCCTTGGCGAGCACGCGGCGGATTTTTTTCAACTCCTCCATCAGATGCAGTTGCGTGGGCAGGCGACCGGCGGTGTCCACCAGCACCACGTCCCTGCCGCGCGCCCGGCCGGCGGTCACGGCGTCGAAGCCCACGGCGGCGGGGTCCCCGCCTTGCTGGCTCACGATCTCGACGGTATTGCGCTCGGCCCAGACGCCCAATTGCTCGCGCGCTGCGGCGCGGAAGGTGTCCGCCGCCGCGAGCAGCACCGCAGCGCCTGCGTCCGACAGATGTTTCGTGAGCTTGCCGATCGACGTGGTCTTGCCCGCGCCGTTGACGCCCGCCACCATGATCACCGTGGGCCTGTGCGCGCCGATGACCAGGTTTTTTTCCAGCGGGCGCAGCAGGTCGGTGAGCGCATCCGCGAGCAGGTCCTTGACGGCGGCGGGGTCGGCGGCCTTGCCCTCCCTGACGCGGCGCCTGAGGTCGGCCAGCAAGCGCGCGGCGGCCGGCACGCCGGTGTCGGCCATGAGCAACGCGGCCTCCAGTTCCTCATACAGCACGTCGTCGATTTGCGTGCCGGTGAATACCGTGGCGATGCTGCTGCCCGTCTTGCGCAGGCCCGCCCTGAGGCGCTCGACCCAGCCGCCGCGCGCTGCCGGTGCGGCGGCGGTCGGCGCGGGTGCCGCAGCCGGTGCGGGCGTTTTTTTGAAGAAGCTGAACATTGGCAGGGCTCTTAGAATGGCGCCATTCTATGAAACACGTTTCTCCCCTCGCGGGCCTGCTGGCCCGCTGCATCTTCAGCGCAGCCTGCACCATGGCGTGCGCAGCTGCGGCAACGCCACCGGTTTCCCGCGCCGACGCCACGGCCACGGACTCCGGTGCGCAGCAGTTCACGCTGAGCAACGGCATGCAGTTCATCGTGCAGCCCGACCACCGCGCGCCCACTGCGGTGCACATGCTCTGGGTACGCACCGGCTCCATGGACGAGGTGGACGGCACCACGGGTGTGGCGCATGCGCTCGAGCACATGATGTTCAAGGGCTCCAGGACCTTGCCGCCGGGCGAGTTCTCGCGCCGCGTGGCGGCTCTGGGCGGGAATGAGAACGCCTTCACCAGCCGCGACTACACCGGCTATTACCAGCAGATTCCTTCCGAACACCTGGAGGAAGCGATGCGGCTGGAATCGGACCGCTTCGCGAACAACCACTGGCCCGACGAAGAGTTCCGCAAGGAGATCGAGGTCGTCAAGGAAGAGCGCCGCCTGCGCACCGAGGACCAGCCGCGCGCCGTGCTGGCCGAGCAGCTCTTTGCCACCACCTTCACCGCGGCGCCGTACCGCCACCCCGTCGTCGGCTGGATGAGCGATCTGGACGCCATGACGCCCGAGGACGTGCGCGCCTTCCACCGCCAGTGGTACCAGCCCGGCAACGCCGCCGTGGTGATCGCGGGCGACGTGGACGTGCAGCAGGTGCGCGCGCTGGCGCAGAAGTACTACGGCGCAATCCCCGCGCGCGCGCTGCCCGTGCGCAAGCCGCGCACCGAACCCGTGCAGCGGGGCCTGCGCCGCATTGCCGTGAAGGCGCCGGCCGAGCAGGCCTATGTGGCGCTCGCGTTCCGTGCGCCCTGCCTCGACCAGATGGAGAACCCCGGCGACGCCGACCGCGACGCGCTGGCGCTGCTGGTGCTGTCGGCCGTGCTCGATGGCTACAGCGGCGCCCGGCTCGATCGCGCGCTGACCCAGGGCGAGCAGCGCGTGGCCGACAGCGCCAACAGCGCGGCCATGGTCATGGGGCGGGGGCCCGGTCTGTTCATGCTCAGCGGCGTGCCCGCGGCGGGCAAGACGGCGCAGCAGGTGGAAGACGCGCTGCGCGCCGAAGTCGCCCGCGTGGCCCGCGAGGGAGTTGGCGAGGCAGAACTCGCGCGGGTCAAAACGCAGTGGATCGCCGCCTCCGTGTACGAGCGCGACTCGGTGTTCAGCCAGGCGCAGGAACTGGGCAGCAACTGGGCCCAGGGCTTTCCCCTGGACGCCCGGGACCGCCTGCTCGCCCTGCTGCGCACGGTCACCTCCGCGC
>NZ_AFAL01000985.1 GCF_000193225.1 Verminephrobacter aporrectodeae subsp. tuberculatae At4
GAATTCGACCTCGTTGTGATGATCGGGTATGCCGACGTCCGTAGTTCTCGACCTGCGGATTGTACTGGCGTGCTAGCGCTGCACGCCCTGCGCGTCCGCACCATGGTCGGTGGGCGGGGTGCCGCGCGGCAGCGAAATGGTAAAGCAGGCGCCGCTGGCCTGCCCCTGCGCCGACACCAGCGTATCGCCCCGGATGCTGCCGCCATGCGCGTGCACGATGGCGCGGCAGATGGCCAGGCCCAGGCCCACGCCCGGGGTGGCGCTCTCGCGTGCGCCGCGCTCGAATTTTTCAAACAGCAGCTCCTCGCGCCCCTTGGGCAGTCCGGGGCCGTGGTCGGTGATGCGCAGCAGCACCGCGTCGCTCTGCGACTGCGCCGCGATGGTGATGGCGCTGCCGGCGGGCGTGTACTTGGCGGCGTTTTCCAGCAGGTTGGCCAGCACGCGCTCCATCAGCACGGCGTCCAGGTGCAGCAGCGGCAGGTCGGCCGGGAGTTGCACCTCCACGGGATGTCCCGCGAGCGCGGACGCGCTGGTGCTCAGCGCGCTGCCCACCACCTCTTCCAGCGGTTGCCAGGCCTTGTGGAATTGCACCGCGCCGGCTTGCAGCCGGGCCATGTCGAGCAGGTTGTTCACCAGCGCGCTCATGCGCCGGACCGATTGCAAGATGGCGCGGGTCAGCTCCTGCTGCTGCGCGGGCAGCGGCGGCTGCGCCATGCCCAGCGTGTCGGCCAGCCCGGCCAGCGATGCCAGCGGCGTGCGCAGGTCGTGTGAAATCGCAGACAGCAGCGAATTGCGCAGCCGCTCCGACTCGATCTGCAGCGTGCTCTTTTGCGCCACGTCGATGTAGTGGATGCGCTCGAGCGAGGTGGCCAGCAGCGACGCGCAGGTTTGCAGCAAGCGCCTTGGCTCCACGCCCAGGCGCTGGCCCTGCGGCACGGCCACCACGAGCACGCCGCGCACGCGCATGGGTGCCTTGAGCGGCAGCACCAGCGTCGGGCTCGCGGGCAGGGTGTCGGTGCCATGGCCCGCGGGCTCGCCGCGCGTGAAGGCCCATTGCGCCACGGCCATGTCAACGGGCGCGGTGCCGCCGGGCAGCAGTTGCAGGTGCTCGTCGTCGTCGACCAGCACGAGCGCCGAATCCGCGCCGAATTCGCCCGTCAGGAAGCGTGCGCCGATTTCTGCGACCTGCCCGGGCAGGAGCGCGGACGAGAGGTCGCGCGCCATGTCGTACAGGCTGCGCACCCGGTGCGCGCGCAGGGTTGCGGCCTCGGCCTGTACCTTGAGCCCGGCGGTGAGCTGTCCGACCACCAGCGCCACCACCAGCATCACGCCGAAGGTGACGAGGTACTGCGCGTCGCTGACGGCCAGGGTCAGGCGCGGCGGGACAAAGAAGAAGTCAAAAAACACCACGCCCATGAACGCTGCCAGCACCGCGGGGCCGCGTCCATGGCGCAGCGCCACACCCACCACGACCAGCAGGAACAGCATCACGATGTTCGTCAGTTCCAGCACCTGCACCAGCGGGGTGGCGAGCAGCGCCGCCGCGCAACAGGCCAGTCCTGCGATGAGGTAACCGGGCCAGAAGGGGTGCTTGCGCCGG
This sequence comes from Verminephrobacter aporrectodeae subsp. tuberculatae At4, assembly GCF_000193225.1. Classification (GTDB taxonomy): domain Bacteria; phylum Pseudomonadota; class Gammaproteobacteria; order Burkholderiales; family Burkholderiaceae_C; genus Acidovorax; species Acidovorax aporrectodeae. The sequence continues at coordinate 1,601 of NZ_AFAL01000985.1, forward strand.
CCGGGGGACGGGCGCAGCGACAGCCTGCGGCGCGGCGCGGCGGGTGCGCCCACCTGCAACAGGTCCAGGTCGCAGGCCAGCTTGCCCAACTGC
>NZ_AFAL01000984.1 GCF_000193225.1 Verminephrobacter aporrectodeae subsp. tuberculatae At4
TCACCAACAACACGCCTGCAACAGACGACACGCCCGCCGTAGCGGACGCCACGCCCCCTGTTATCAGCACCACCACGGTCAACGGCAACCGGATGGTGATCACCTATACCGAAGCCAATAGCCTCGACGGGACCGCGCTCACGGGTGACGCCGGCTTTCGGTCAGGAGCCCCAGGGGCGCAGACATCACCGTCACCCGCGCCGTGGTGGATGCGACGGCCAAGACCGTCACCCTCACGCTCAGCCGCGCCGTGGCCCGCGGCGAGGTCGTGATCCTCAAATACGCCAAGCCCGTATCCGCCCCTGTGGTCCAGGACGCGGCCGGCAACGACGCGGCAAGCTTCGACGACCAGGCCGTCACCAACAACACGCCTGAGACAACGGACAACACGCCCGCCGTAACGGACGCCACGCCCCCTGTTATCAGCACCGCCACGGTCACCGGCGACCAACTGGTGCTCACCTATACCGAAGCCAATAACCTCGACGGGGCCGCGCTCGCGGGCAACGCCGGCTTTACGGTCAGGAGCCCCAACGGCGCGGCCATCACCGTCACCGGCGCCGTAGTCAACGCAAGCGCCAAGACCGTCACCCTCACGCTCAGCCGCGCCGTGACCCCCAGCGAGGTCGTGGTCGTCAAATACGCCAAGCCCGCATCCGAGCATGTGGTCCAGGACGCGGCCGGCAACGACGCGGCAAGCTTCGATGACCAGGCCGTCACCAACAACACGCCCGCCACACCGGACAACACGCCCCCCGTTATCAGCACCGCCGTGGTCACTGGCAGCCATCTGGTGATCACCTATACCGAAGCCAATAGCCTCCACGGGGCCGCGCTCACGGGCAACGCCGGCTTTACGGTCAGGAGCTCCACCGGCACAGCCATCACCGTCACCGGCGCCGTAGTCAACGCAAAAATCAAGACCGTCACGCTCGTACTCAGCCGCACCGTGACCCACGGCGAGGTCGTGGTCGTCAAATACGCCAAGCCCGCATCCGGCCCTATGGTCCAGGACGCTGCCGGCAACGACGCGGCAAGCTTCGACGACCAGGCCGTCACCAACAACACGCCTGAGACAACGGACAACACGCCCCCTGTTATCAGCACCACCACGGTCATCGGCAACCAACTGGTGCTCACCTATACCGAAGCCAATAGCCTCGACGGGGCCGCGCTCCCGGGCAACGCCGGCTTTACGGTCAGAAATTCCACCGGCACAGCCATCACCGTCACCGGCATCGTGGTGAATGCGATGGCCAAGACCGTCACGCTCACGCTGAGCCGCGCCGTGACCAGCGACGAGACACTCACGCTCAGCTACACCAAGCCGGCGAGCGGCGACAACGCGATACGGGACGCGGCAGGCAACCCCGCGGCAAACTCCGGCCCCCAGACCGTGGACAACCTCACGCCCGCACCGAACCACCGTGTGGACAGCGACGGTGTGTCCGACACCGAGGAAGATCAGGCCATCGGCCCCGCGGGTGCGCTCACCGGCGACGGCAACGGAGACGGCATCCCGGACAGCGCGCAGGCCGCAGTCGCCTCATTCAGTGCCACGACCAGCCGCTCCAGCACCTCGCTCACCCTGGTGGCCGACAGCCATGACGGCAAGGTTCCCTCCGGCAGCAACGCCCGCATCACCGGTCTGGAGCAAAAGGCGGTGCCCACCCAAACGCCCCGGGCGCTGGAGATGCCGATCGCGCTGACCAGTTTCCAAGCCGCGCTGGACACCGCCGGCAGCAGCGAGACCTTCAGCCTGTACGTGGATCCGCAGATGGACGTCAACGGTTACTGGCTGCAGGACAACACCGACACCTGGGTGAACTTGGCCAGCAGCCCTTACGGCGGCAGGATGGTGGACCAAGGCGGGCGGCTGCGGCTGGACTTCCAGATCAAGGATGGCGGACCGTTCGACGCCGATGACGCGGCCGACGGCGTCATCACCGCGCCCGGCGCCGCAGGGAATATGCCGCTGTCCATCGTGGGGCAGGCGCCGGATGGGGTGCAGGACGGGTTCTTGCTCTGAAGAAATCATCGATGCCCGCGGTGTCCAACGATCAGATGGCTAGCCCCACCCGGGCCAGCGCGCCGTCCATGCCCCCCGTCCAGAAGATGGCGCACTCGCGACAGGACGGCAGCATGAACGCGCCCCTTGCGCCGGCGCATGGCTTTGCGCCCGGTGCTTTCGTCACTCGCCTGGAGCAGCCTGGTTCAGGGCACTGCGCCGTATCAGGCTCCGGCTGGCGGCGCCGTGGTCCGTGCGCCTTCGTCGAACGGCACGTCAGGTGTTCTGCCCCGCAAATAGCAGCACAAAGTAAAACGGCTGCATTTCGCGCCATCGCAGGAAGAAAACCCTCGCCATAACTTCTTCCATCAGGAGGATTTGCAACGCATCCAGCGCAAGAAAGGCGCAGCTTCATGTGCTGCTATTTTCAGGTCATGACACGCGCGTTTTCCATGCACCAGTGATTGCGGAGGCCCTGGGCAATGCGTCCGATCCTGGTGATCGGGCGCAGGCCGTGCCGAGGCTGTCGTGCGCTGGAATGCCGTTGACCCAGGGAAAACACCTAGACCAGCAGTCCGCGTGCGCACGGCCATGGAGCGCACTGCCTACCTGATCGGTAGAAATAGCGCAAGGGGGTGAATTGAAGTGCAATATTCATGACACTTGCGGGCATGAAGTTGCAATTCATCACGCATGATGCGCGGCATGTTGAGCTCCCTCTTTCGCATGCATCGCCTGACCACGCATGGGCCAGAGGTGAATGGATGCCTGGGGATGTGCACGGGGCCGAACCGTCCCCTCCCCCCTGCAAGAACTGCTGACCCCACTGCATGGCTGGCTGCCCAACGCGCCCCCACTGGCGCCCGCGCGCCGGGGTCGGACAAGGACACCGGGCGCGACCTGCCGTCTGACGCCAACCGCAGGCCTGCGCGCCACCCGCATCGCTCCGTGGCGACACCCTCGCCGGATCGGCAGGGATGCAAGGCATTCAAGAAACCGTTCATGGCCCTCCCCAGGGACTGCGCATGCAAGCCATGGTCCGGGCTGCGTCGCCGGTCCCTGCCCATGGGGGATGGCCGCCTGGTGCACGCCCCCGGCAGAAAGCCACGCGCCCCTCGAAACAAGGCCGCAAACAAGCGCTGATTACCGGAATCACCCCCGCAGCATCCCCCATCCACAAGGGATACGCGACCCAACCCCAGCCAACGCACATCCATCACCGAAGCACCATGACGACCGACACCACCGCCCCACAGCTGATCACCACCGGTGACGCACGCCCCAAGGTCAACGACAACCAACTGGTGCTCAGCTACACCGACACAAGCGACCTGAACGGGGCCGCGCTCACGGGCAGCGCAGGCTTTACGGTCAGCAGCGACGCGGGCACGGCCATTACCGTAAGCAGCGCCGTGGTGAGCGCGACGGCCAAGACCGTCACGCTCACGCTGAGCCGCGCCGTGGCCAACGGCGAAACGGTGCACGTCAGCTACGCCAAGCCCGCGGCCAGCAATGGCGTGCAGGACGCTGCCGGCAACGCTGCGGTGGACTTCCACAATCAGGCCGTGACCAACAACACACCGGACACCACGCCCCCGGCAATCAACAGCGCCGCGGTCAACGGCAACCACCTGGTGCTCACGTACACCGAAGCCAACAGCCTGGACGGAGCCGCGCTCACGGGCAACGCAGGCTTTACGGTCAGCGGCGCCGCTGGCGCAGCCATCACCGTGAGCAGCGCCGTGGTGAGCGCAACCGACAAGACCGTCACGCTGACGCTCAGCCGCGCCGTGACCAGCAGTGAGATAGTGCGAGTCAGCTACGCCAAGCCCGCGGCCAGCAATGGGGTGCGGGACGTGGCCGGCAACGCCGCGGTGGACTTCATCGACCGGGCCGTGACGAACACCACACCCGCAGCCGACACCACGCCCCCGGGGCTGAACACCGCCACGGTCGACGGCAACCAACTGGTCCTCACCTACGCCGAAGCCAACACCCTGGACGAGGCCGCGCTCACGGGCAACGCAGGCTTTACGGTCAGCAGCACCGCGGGCGCAGCCATCACCGTGAGCAGCGCCGTGGTCAACGGGGCGGCCAAGACCGTCACGCTCACGCTGAGCCGCGCCGTGGCCAGCAATGAAACAGTGACCGTCAACTACGCCAAGCCCGCGAACAGCCATGGGGTGCAGGACGCTGCCGGCAACGCCGCGGTGGACTTCAACGACCGGGCCGTGACGAACAACACGCCAGCAGACACCACGCCCCGGTGATCAACACCACCACGGTCACCGGTGACCAGTTGGTGCTCACGTACACCGAAGCCAACAGCCTGAACGGGGCCGCGCTCACGGGCAATGCAGGCTTTACGGTCAGCAGCACCGCTGACACGGCCATCACCGTGAGCAGCGCCGTGGTGAACGGGGCGGCCAAGACCGTCACGCTCACGCTCAGCCGCGCCGTGGTCCACCGCGAGATGCTGCGCGTCAGCTACGCCAAACCCACGTCCGGCCATGGGGTGCGGGACGCTGCCGGCAACGACGCAGCGAACTTCAGCGACCGGGCCGTGACCAACAACACACGGGACACCACGGCTCCGCAGTTGCTTGCTCCCACCCACGACCACGATCGCCCCGAGCTCACCGACGACACCCACCTGTCGCTCCGTTTCAGCGACACGAGTCTCTTGGACGAGAACCACAACAACAGACCAGCCAACCGGGACTTCACGGTGCTCGTGGATGGCGTAGCCAACACCGTCACCGACGTCGCCGTGAATGGAATGAGCCTCACACTGACTCTGACCACCCCCGTGATTGGTGGTCAACGAGTGACCATCGCCTACCAGGACAGCACGCTCGACGACACCAAGGGCATACGGGACACGGAGGGCAATAGCTTGGCCAGCATCCCGACCACGGTGGTGGTCAATAACCTGTTGGACATGGTTTCCCCGCAGTTGATCACCATCGGTGACGCGCGCCCCAAGGTCAACGGCAACCAACTGGTGCTCAGCTTTAGCGACACGGGCAACCTGGACGCGGACCCGACCCACAAGCCGGCCAACGGGGCCTTTACGGTGCTTGTGAATGGCGTCGCGAATGCCGTCACCGAGGTCACCGTCAATGCCCAGACCAAGACCGTCACGCTCACGCTGACCACGGCGGTCACGCACGGTCAGCCGGTAACCGTCGCCTACGCCGACCCCTCCCCGGACAGCAACGATGCCAACGCGATACAGGATGCCTCAGGCAACGACGCGCCCAGCTTTGCGGCCACTGCGGTGACGAACAACACACCAGCGCCAACGGACACCACGCCCCGGGTGTCCAACAGTGAGCTCACCGTCGGGATTGCGATCGCCGACAGCGCGCTCACCGCGGGCGAGACCACCACCGTCACCTTCACCTTCACCGAGCCCGTCAACGGCTTTGACACCAGAGACATCACGTGCACCAACGGCACGCTGAGCCAGCCCGCGGCCAACGCCGAGCGCACGGTCTGGACGGCCACCTTCACGCCCACGGCCAGCATCAACGCCCCGTCGAATGTCTTCAACGTAGACCTCGCCGGGGTGACCGACAACGCCGGCAACGCCGGCGAGAGTGAAATCACCAGCGCCAACTACTCCGTGGACACCCGAGATACCGTGGCCCCGCTGCTCCACAGCGCCACGGTCAACGGTACCCAACTGGTACTCAGCTTTAACGACACGGGCAACCTGGACGCGGACGCGACCCACACACCCGCCAACGGGGCCTTTACGGTCCTCGTGGATGGCGTCGCGAACGCCGTCACCAACGTCACCGTCGAGCCCCAAGCCAAAACCGTCACGCTCACGCTGACC
>NZ_AFAL01000983.1 GCF_000193225.1 Verminephrobacter aporrectodeae subsp. tuberculatae At4
CGCGCCGCCCAGGCTTTCGACGCGTTCGGCGAGCCAGCGCAGCCCATAGTGCCCCGCGCCTGCCGGGCGGCTCGCGTCCGGGCCGCTCGGGCCGCGCCCATCGTCGGTCAGCGTGAGCTCGATCGCTGGCCCGTCGCCACGCAGGGCGAGCGCGATGCGGCGCGCCTGCCCGTGCCGCAGCGCATTCGTGATTCCCTCCTGCGCAGCGCGGTACAGCACGAGCGCCTGGTCGGCGTCGAGCGCAACGCGCCCGGGTTCGAGATCCAGCTGCGCTTCGATCTCCACGCCTTCATGGCTGCTGCGGGTGCGTTCGAGCAGGTCTTCGAGCGCCGCCACCAGCCCGAACCTGTCGAGCACCAGCGGCGTCAGGCGCGGGATCATGCCGTGCATCGCGGTGTAGAGCCGCGCCGATTCCGTGGCGATGAGCCGCGCCGCCTGCCCGGCCTGCGGGTCGAGCGCTTGCACGCGCTGCGCGATGGAAAGCGCCATGCTGCGGATCGCGGTGACCGACTGCCCCAGTTCGTCGTGCAATTCGCGCGCGATCAGCCGGCGTTCCTGTTCGATCCTCTGGTCAACCCAGCGGCCGAGCGCGCGGCTCTCGGACAAACGGCTCTCGGCGCGCACCGCGCGCCGCTCGGTCTCGATGTGTTGGCGCAGCATGCCGACCATGCGGTTGAAGGCCGTGCCAATCGCCGCCGCCTCGGTTCCGGGCAAGGGGCGCAGCGTGACGTCGAAACGCCCGCTCTGGAGTTGGTCGAGCGCGGCGACGATGTCCGCGAACGGGCGTGTGGCGCGGCCCACGAGCCAGAACACGCCCGCGTTCACGATCAGCAGCAGGCCGAGCGCGCTGGCCGTGAGCAGCACGGAGTCGTCCCAGACATCGAGCAGCGCACGCGAGGCGTTGGAACGCACGATCAGCTTGCCGTCGGGGAAGTCGATGGACAGCTGCATCGGTGGCGGCGCGGCGAGGTGCGCGAACCAGCGCGGCGCGTCGCGCCCGGCCTTGTAGGCGGAGGGCGGCGAGCGGTACAGCAGGCGCTCTTGGGCGTCGAGCAGCGTGATGTCGGTGGAGCGCACGCGGCCCACGCCCTGCAGGAAGAGCAGCATCGCCGGCGTTCCCTGCGTCGCGTAGAGCCGGGCGGTCCGGTTGAGCAATTGCACCGCCACGCGATTCGCCGCGATCACCTCCTCTTGCACCGAGGCGTGCATCGTGCGCAGTTCCAGCGCGAGCATGGTGGCGACGAACAGCAGGGTCAGCAGGCTGACGATGGC
>NZ_AFAL01000982.1 GCF_000193225.1 Verminephrobacter aporrectodeae subsp. tuberculatae At4
CAGGGAATCGACGGCTGCTTCGAGAACGTGGGCGGCTGGATCCTGGACGCGGTCATGCTGCGCATGAACGCCTTTGGCCGCATCGCCCTGTGCGGACTGATCGCCGGCTACGACGGCGCGCCCCAGCCCCTGTCCAACCCCGCGCTGCTGCTCGTCAAGCGCATGCGGATCGAGGGCTTTATCGTGAGCGAGCACCTGGAGGTCTGGCCCGAGGCCCTGAAGGAACTGGGCGCGCTGGCGGGCAGCGGCAGGCTGCGCCCGCGCGAGACCATCGCGCAGGGCCTCGCCGCCGCGCCAGAGGCTTTTCTGGGCCTGCTCCAGGGCAGGAATTTTGGCAAGCAACTTGTCCAGCTGATCTGAAACGGCACCCCGCAGCGCCATGCCGAGGAGTCCGCAATGCACGCCACCGGCCCCGCCAACACCCACAGCGTGTTCAACCAGAGCGCACCCTGGGTCAACGCAAACCTGCTTGCCACCAACTTGCCCCTGCTTGATGCGCTGCGCCTGCATTGCGCGGATTTGCCGCTGACCGGGCTGGCCGCGCTGGGCGCGGAAATGGGCTCTGCCGAGATGCAAAACCACGCGCGCCTGGCGCATGCCCACAGGCCGCAACTGCACACGCACGACCGCTTTGGCCAGCGCAGCGACGAAGTGGAGTTTCACCCGAGCTACCACGCGCTCATCGGCGCTGCGCTGCGCCACGGGCTGCACGCCACGCCCTGGGCGCGCCCGGGAGCGGCGCATGCGCATACCGAGCGCGCCGCCGGCTTCATGCTGTTTACCGAGGCCGATCCCGCGGTGCTGTGCCCGGTCTCCATGAGCTACGCCGTGGTGCCCGCGCTGCGCGGCAACGCCGCCGTGTGGGCCGACTGGAGCGCGGGACTCACGGGCACCCGCTACGACCCGCGGCTGGCGCCGTTCGCGCAAAAATCCGCGCTCACCATGGGCATGGGAATGACCGAGAAGCAGGGCGGGTCGGACCTGCGCGCGAACACCACGCAGGCGCTGCCCGACGGCGCCGACGCCTGGGGGCAGCGCTTTCGCCTGACGGGCCACAAATGGTTCTTCTCCGCGCCCATGTGCGACGCCTTTCTGGTGCTCGCGCAGGCGCCGCGCGGGCTGAGCTGCTTTTTTCTGCCGCGCGTCCTGCCCGGGGACGGCAGCGCCGGGCGCAACGGCCTGCGCATCCAGCGCCTCAAGGACAAGCTGGGCAACCATGCGAACGCCAGCGCCGAGGTCGAATTCATGGACGCGCTGGCCTGGCTGGTGGGCGAGGAGGGACGCGGCGTCGCGCAGATCCTCGAGATGGGCAGCATGACGCGGCTCGACTGCGCCCTGGGAACCAGCGGCCTGATGCGCCAGGCGCTGACGCAGGCGCTGAACCACGCGCGCCAGCGCATGGCCTTTGGCAAGAAGCTCATCGACCAGCCGCTGATGCGCAATGTGCTCGCCGACCTGGCGCTCGAGAGCGAAGCGGCCACGGCGCTGTCCATCCGCCTGGCGAACGCCTTCGACCAGCGCGGCACGAACCCGCACGAGGCCGTCATGGCCCGGCTGCTCACGCCCGTGGCCAAGTTCTGGGTCTGCAAGCGCGGCAGCGCGTTCGCGCAGGAGGCCATGGAATGCCTGGGCGGCAACGGCTACGTGGAAGCGGGCGGCGAGGGCGTCATGGCGCGCATCTACCGCGAGATGCCGCTCAACTCGATCTGGGAAGGGGCAGGCAACATCATGGCGCTGGACCTGCTGCGCGCCCTGCGCCGGGCCGACACGGCGGCGGCGCTGGCCGATGAACTCGCGCCCGCGCGCGGCGCGCACCCGGCGCTCGACCG